>CACHFI010000012.1 GCA_902579065.1 uncultured Bacteroidota bacterium | reverse complement strand
GAGCATGATAAAATTTCAGGTGAGTTTTTATATAAAGATGGCAAAAAATATCCATTTTTAATTCAAAGAGATTCTGTCTTTATTGATAAGAAAAAGATCAATGAAGATATTGTTGCTGAAAAAATACCAACTATTTGGTATCCAAATAAATCTTACGGGCTTGAGAAAAAATTAGAAACAAAATCAATACTTTTTAAAAATGCAACTCTTTGGACAAATGAAGATTTAGGAGTTGTCAAATCTGCAGACATTGCAATTAGTAACGGTAAAATTGTAGCAATTGGTGAAAATCTTGATACCAATCAAATCCCAAATATTGAGAATACATCATTTGAAATTATAAATGTTAAAGGGAAACATATAACATCAGGAATTATTGATGAACATTCTCATATTGCTATAAGTAAAGGTGTTAATGAAAGCAGTCAAGCAGTAACAGCTGAGGTAAGTATTTCGGATGTAATTAATCCTGACGACCATAATATCTTTCGTCAAATAGCTAGTGGGGTAACATGCTCTCAGCTACTACACGGATCAGCAAATCCAATTGGGGGCCAATCTGCTTTAGTTAAATTAAGATGGGGGAAAAATGCTGAAGAAATGAAGATTAAAGACTGTGATGGGTTTATAAAATTTGCGTTAGGTGAAAATGTCAAACAAAGTAACTGGGGTGATTTCAACACAATTAGATTCCCTCAAACAAGAATGGGTGTTGAACAAGTTTTCTATGATGCATTTTACAGAGCTAAAAAATATAAAAATGAGTGGCTAGAGTATAATAAATTAAGTTTAAGAAAAAAAAGAGAAACAAACCCTCCAAGAGAAGATATAGAACTAAATGTTTTAGTAGAAATACTAGATGGGAAAAGACATATTACTTGCCACTCATATGTAGAATCAGAAATTAATATGTTGATGCATGTTGCAGATTCAATGGGTTTCAAAATAAATACATTTACACATATTCTTGAGGGTTATAAATTAACTAAGAAATTAAAAAATCATGGTGCTGGAGCATCAACTTTTGCTGATTGGTGGGCATATAAATTTGAAGTCAATGATGCTATTCCCTATAATGCAGCAATTCTAAATGAAGCAGGAGTTGTAACAGCAATTAATTCTGATGATGCCGAGATGGGAAGAAGACTAAACCAAGAGGCAGCAAAAGCTGTTAAATATGGTTCAAGCTCTCAAGAGGATGCTTGGAAAATGGTAACATTAAATCCAGCTAAACTCTTAAGATTAGATGACAGGATGGGTTCTTTAAAAATTGGCAAAGATGCAGATGTTGTTATTTGGTCTGATAATCCATTATCTATTTACTCTCAAGTTGAACAAACCTATATTGATGGAATTTGCTATTATGATATAGAAGGAAATAAAAAAACTCAAAATAGAGATTACAATGAAAAGCTTAGAATTATTAAATTATTGAGTACTTCAAAAAGTAAAAATAAAGTAAAAAATTCTCCAAAAAAAGAAACTTTTTACCATTGCGACACAATAGAACACGAACATGAGCACGAACATGAACATTAATAAAATTATTATTTTTTGTCTTTGTTTGTTAAGCTATAGTACATATAGTCAAACAAAATTATTTATGGGTGGTATTGCTCATTTAGGTAATGGAGAAAAAATAGAGAACTCTGTTATTAGTGTTAGAGATGGAAAAATTGACTTAGTTGCTGATTTATCAAAAATCAGAATAAACCCAGAAGCATTTGATACAATATATAAAGTATATGGCAAACATATTTATCCTGGATTTATTCTTACAAACACAAAATTAGGTATTACCGAAATAGATGCCGTTAGGGCTACTAATGATTATAGAGAAGTTGGGATCATGAACCCTAACATAAAAAGTCAAATTGCTTACAATGTTCAATCAAAAATTATTGAGACGGTAAGAACAAATGGTGTTTTATTGACTCAAGTAACACCAAAGGGCGGAATCATTTCTGGCCAATCTTCAATTATGTATTTAGCTGGTTGGAATTGGGAAGATGCTACTTGCAAAGAAAATGATGGCATTCATTTAAGATGGCCATCGTCATATTATAATACAGGATGGTGGGGGGAACAAGGTAAAATTGAAAAAAACAAACAACATGAAGAAAGAGTAAATAAAATCTTAGACTTTTTAGAAAAGTCTTATGCTTATTTTAAATCCAATTCAGAATTTGATTTAAAAATGGAAAGCATGATTGGTATTTTTAATGGTGATAAAAACTTATATCTTCATGCAAACTACTCAAAGGATATTATTCAAGGAATAAATATTTGTAAAAAGTATAATATTAAGAAAATTGTTTTAGTTGGTGGTGAAGATGCAATTAAAGTAATGAAAGTATTAAAAGACAATAATATACCTGTAATATTAAAGCGTGTTCATAGACTTCCAAAAAATGAAGACAGCAAACTTTATTCACCCTACGAACAAGCTAAAATTCTAAATGATAACAATATTACTTTTTCTTTTAGCTATGCGGGAGATATGGAAGCAATGGGCTCAAGAAATCTTCCATTTACTGCAGGTACTGCTGTATCATATGGATTAAAATATGAAGATGCAATAAAGGCATTAACCTTAAGTACAGCTGAAATTTTAGGCATAGATGATATTTTAGGGAGTTTAGAGCAGGGTAAAGAAGCAACTTTTTTTATATCATCAGGAGATGCTTTAGATATTTTGGGAAATAATGTTGAGAATATTTTTATAAAAGGTGAGGCAATTAGTTTAGAGAATCACCAAAGCATTTTATATAAAAAATATAAGGAAAAGTAGAATATTAATAACCTATATTATTTCTAACTCTTTTTAAAACTTTATCTGCAATTAAAGTGGCCTTTTTAGCTCCTTCGATTAACTCTTCTTCAATTATATCTGTATTAGACATTAAATGATTATACCTTTCTCTTTGTGAAGAAAATTTATTACAAATTAACTCAAACAACTCTTGTTTAGCGTGACCATATCCATAATTTCCAGCTTTATATTTTTCTTCCATTTTATTAGAATCTTCTTCAGAAGCTAGTAATTGGTAAATTTTAAAAACATTACAGTTACTTGGATCTTTTTTATCCTCTAAACCTAAACTATCTGTTTGAATAGACATAATTTGTTTTCTCAACTTTTTATCATCAAGAAAAATATTAATTATATTATTATACGACTTACTCATTTTTTGACCATCTGTTCCGGGAATTGTCATTACTTTTTCATCCACTTTTGCTTCTGGAATAACGAATGAATCTTTATATATGTGATTAAATGCTCCAGCAATATCTCTTGTGATTTCAAGATGTTGAATTTGATCTTTACCAACTGGAACAAATTCCGCATCATAAAGTAAAATATCAGCAGCCATTAAAACTGGGTATGTAAATAATCCAGAATTAACTTGTGACAATCTATCTGATTTATCTTTGAACGAATGAGCATTGGCTAACATTGGAAATGGAGTAAAACAATTTAAATACCAAGACAACTCGCAAACTTGTGTTACATCAGATTGTCTATAAAACAAATTATTTTTTGTATCGAACCCAAAAGCCAACCAAGCAGCAGCAGTGGCATATGTATTGTGTTCTAATGTTTTTTTATCTCTAATTGTTGTAAAGGAATGAAGGTCTGCAATAAAAAACAAACTTTCATTTTCAGAATCTTGTGACATTTTTATTGCAGGAATAATAGCCCCAAGCAGATTACCGAGATGAGGTACTCCTGTACTTTGAATTCCTGTTAATACTCTTGCCATTTTGATTAATATTAGCTTTGTAAAAATAGGATTTTTATCTTTGTTTTATAAATTGGATTAATAATTATATGAAATACATTGGAATTGTATTTAGTTCAATATGGAGATTGTGGTTTTTTCTGGTCTTCCTAACGGTTTTTATTGTACTAATTCCTCCTCTATTTTTCTATACAAGAATAATTCCAAACCAAAAAATTGTATGTAATATAACTAGACTATGGTCAAGACTAACTCTTTTCTTTTCTGGTGTATTCTTAAATGTGAAATATGAAGAAGAAATAAATAAAAACGAAAATTATATTATTTGTCCAAATCATATTTCAACAATTGATATTCCTGTAGTTCTTGCTGCTTTAAAACTTCCAATAATTTTTATGGCAAAATATGAATATTCTAAAATTCCAATCTTTGGTTGGTTTTATAAAAACAATACTGTTCAGGTTAAAAGAGAAAATAACAAGGATGCTTACGGTGCGTTTTTAAGTGCTAATGAAAAGCTAGAAAATGGATTAAATGTCTGTATTTTTCCTGAAGGCGGTGTTCCTCCACCTGATGTAAAACTAAGACGATTTAAAAATGGTCCTTTTAAACTTGCAATAGAAAGCAATACAAAAATTATCCCTGTGACAATGCCAAACAACAAATCTCATTTTCCATGGAATTATTTTAGAGGAAAACCTGGAATATTAAATATTGAAGTACATGCTCCTGTCTGTAAAAGCAGTGAAACAAATGACATAAAAGATTTGAATACTAAAGTTTACAATACTATTTTTGACAAATTAACAGATTATGAAAATTGACGATAAATTAATTTCAGAGCTAGCGAGACTTGCTAAGCTTAATTTTGATGAAGAAAGCTCAAAAGATATGCAGGAGGATTTAAATAAAATTATTGGCTTTGTCGATAAGCTTTCTGAAATCGATACTGAAAATATAGAGCCGCTTATATATATGAGTGATGAGGTTAATGTATTAAGAAAAGATGATACTATTGAAAATATTTCTCAAGAAGAAGCTTTAAAAAATGCTCCCAAAAAAGATTCGGACTATATCCTTGTTCCAAAAGTAATTGATAAATAATATTACTGTTTTAATTCAACTATTTCCTCACTGACCATTAAAGAAGATTCTTTTCCGAAAACAATTGACTGATTATCATCTAAGTGTCCAGATGGAAAATTGAAACATATTGGAATATTAAGATGTCTTGTTTTTTCAAAAATAATTTCATTTGCATTTTTGCCAAAAGGAATTTTATTGTCATTCATTTTTGTCATCCCCCCAACTATTAAACCTTTAATACTTGAAAACTTTTTATTTCGAAACAAATTAAATATCATTCTATCAATATGATATAAATATTCATCTAAATCCTCTATAAATAGTATTTTATCTTTTGTATTAATATCAGATGCTGATCCCAGTAGACTGTAAATAACTGAAAGATTCCCTCCAACAACTTCTCCCTTTGCAACTCCAAATTTGTTTAACGGAAAAGGGTTACAGGCTATATTATTTTGTAATTCAAATAGACAATTATAAATCGAATTTAATGATTTTGCTGTATTATCTTTAAAATTAATTGGCATACTTGCGTGTAATGAAGCTATACCAAAATTATTAATATGATTATGTAATACAGTAATATCACTATAGCCTACTATCCATTTTGGATTATTTAAAAAAAAACTAAAATCTATCTTATCAATAATTCTAACAGTACCATATCCTCCTCTCACACAAAATACTGCCTTGATGGATTTATTATCTAACATTTTTTGTAAATCATTAGACCTTTCTTTTTCTGATCCTGCAAATTGATTGTGTATTTTAAATAGATTTTCACCATACTCTATTTGTAACCCCCATTTATGTATTACTTCAATGGCTGGCAATAATTCATTTTTAGATATATGCCTAGCAGTTGCAATTAGTGCAACTTTATCTCCTCTATTTAACTTCGGGGGAATAATCATATTTGATTCATTATAACTTATATTTGCTAAAATATATTTTTTTGACTAATGGGTAAAAAAAGATTTACTGTAACCTCAGCTCTACTGTATGCAAATGGTCCTATTCACCTGGGGCATTTAGCAGGGGCATATTTACCTGCTGATATCTATGTTAGATATCAAAAATTAAAAGGACATGATGTTGCATTTATTTGCGGATCAGATGAGCATGGTGCTGCAATTACTTTACAGGCGAAAAAAGAAGGAGTAAGTCCACAAGAAATTGTAGACAAATATCATGAACTAAACAAAAATTCATTTAAAGATTTTGGAATCAACTTTGATATTTATGACAGAACATCATCTCAAGATCACCATGAAACTGCTCAAGAAGTTTTTAAACTATTAAATGATCAAGGAAAATTTGTGAAAAAAACAAATCAGCAATTCTACGATGTTGAAAACAAACAATTTCTTGCAGATAGATACATAAAAGGAACATGTCCAAAATGTGGTCATGATGATGCTTATGGTGATCAATGCGAAAAATGTGGTTCAACCTTAAGTCCTGAAGAATTAATAAACCCAAAATCTACAATCAGTGGAAATACCCCCACACTAAAAGAAACATCTCATTGGTTCTTACCTATGCAAAATCATGAAAATTGGCTTAAAAAATGGATTAATGAAGGTGTCTTTGATGGTGAGAAAACACATAATCCAAAAGATTGGAAGTCACAAGTTGTAGGGCAATGTAATTCTTGGCTCGATACTGGTTTGAAAGAACGTTCCATGACAAGAGACTTAGATTGGGGGGTGAAAGTACCAGTTGAAAATAGTGAAGGAAAAGTATTATATGTGTGGTTAGATGCTCCTATTGGATATATAACAGCAACAAAAAAATATGCACAAAATAATAATCTTAACTGGAAAAAGTATTGGAAAAATAATGAGAGTGAATTGATTCATTTTATAGGAAAAGATAATATCGTGTTTCATTGCGTTATATTTCCAATTATTTTAAAAGAAATGGGAGGATTCAATCTTCCTACAAATGTTCCGGCTAATGAATTTCTTAATCTTGAAGGGCAAAAGCTTTCTACTTCAAAAAATTGGGCTATTTGGCTACATGAATATCTGTCTGATTTTGAAAATCAGCAGGATACTTTAAGATATGTGTTAAGCGCAACCTCTCCTGAAAACAAAGACACTGATTTTACATGGAAAGATTTTCAAGCCAGAAATAATAATGAGCTTGTAGCAGTTTTTGGAAACTTTATTAATAGGGTAATCGTACTAACTAATAAATACTGGGATGGGTTAGTTCCTGAAAGAACAAATCTCTTACAATATGATAAAGAAGTGCTTGAATCAATTAATATGTCGGCAAATAAAATTGGCAAAGCTATTGAAAGCTTTAAACTTAGAGAAGGATTAAATGAGATGATGAGCCTTGCAAGGATTGGAAATAAGTACTTAGCAGAAACTGAACCTTGGAAACTGATCAAGACTGATGAAGAAAGAACGTCTACCATACTAAATATTTCTTTGCAAATTTCTGCTGCTCTTTCAATACTTTGCGAGCCATATTTACCTTTTACCGCTTCAAAACTTAAAAAATTATTAAATATAAATCTGCAAGATTGGAATGATATTAGTGTAGATTTAGTTGCAGCAAACCACAAAATAAATAAACACGAACATTTATTTAAAAAAATAGAAGATAGCGAAATAGAAGAACAACTTCAAAAACTAAATAGCTAAAATGAAAAAATTACTTTTAATCATTATACTAATATATTCAACCATTACATTGTATTCACAATGTGATAACCGATATCAATCTGAAATATTTAGCACTGTAAATGTCACTACTGTTAACTATTCAGATGTTTATGTTGACAATTTTCATGAAATGGATATTTATACTCCTGATGGTGATACAGCAACTAATAGGCCATTAATTATTTTTCATCATGGAGGATCATATTATCAAGGTAGTAAAAACAATCCTGGAGCTGTTGACTTTTGCATGTCATTTGCAAAAAGAGGATATGTAAGTGTTTCTGCAAATTACAGATTAGTTTCTCTTATTGATTTAATTTCTTTTTTAACTAATCATGATGAGCAATATGAAGAAGTTTTAAAAGCCACAAATGACATGAAAGCAAGCGTGCGATTTTTCAAAAAAGATTTTGCAAATGGCAATAACTATGGAATAGATACAAATGCAGTTTTTGTTGGTGGTATATCTTCAGGTGGAATAACTGCAATACACGCTGCATATATTGATGATATATCAGATTTACCTACAAGTCCTATCGATGTTCAGGCAATAGCAAATTCATTAGGTGGGCTTGATGGTGATGCTGGTAATTTTGGATATACTTCTAATGTGCATGGAATTATAAATTTTGCAGGTGGAATACAACAATTAAGCTGGATTGATGCTCAGGACGAACCAATTTTTAGCGCACAAGGTGATGATGATGTTATTGTAAATTACAATTGTGGTCCTGGATTAAATAACCCTTCTGTTCTTGATCTTTGTGGAGCCGGTCAAATACATCCTATTTGTGATAATTTAGGGGTTACAAATGAAGCCTTAGTCTTCACTAATTTAGACCATAATTGGGTAATTGGAAATAGCCAACCAGAATTTATACAGGCTGTAAATGCAGCTAGTAATTTCTTATATCCATTACTTCCTTGCAATCAATTACAAAATACTTCAAATCACTTTAGTTTAAATAAAGTCGTAGAAAAAATTACTGATATTCTCGGAAGAGAGATAGGTGTTAAAGAGAATGAAGTAATTTTTTACCACTATAAAGACGGCACAATTGATAAAAAATATATCCTCAGATAAATGAGAAAAAAAACCAAAGAATATAATTCAAATAATAAAATTAATAGCCTAATAAGATTAAATAAATATATTTCTAATTCTGGAATATGTTCTAGAAGAGAGGCTGATAAATTTATTGAAGCAGGAGTGGTTAGTGTTAACGGTAAGGTTATTACCGAAATGGGCTATAAAATTCAAAAAACTGATATTGTAAAATTTAATGATTCTACAATAAAAAGCCAACAGCACAAATATCTTCTCTTAAACAAACCAAAAAACTATACGTCTTCATTTAAAGATTCTTTTAAAAAAAACTCAGTAATGGCATTAGTTAGAAACAAATGTCGTGAAGAAATTTTCCCTATTGGAAAGCTAGATAAAAAAACAACTGGATTAATGCTGTTTAGTAATGATAATGATCTAACAAAAAAATTAACAAAAAAGTCATTAAAAATTAAATGCATTTACCATGCTACATTAAACAAAAATCTTCAGGACATTGATTTAAAAAAAATAAAAGAAAAACGCTGGGACGATTATGGCATAAAAATAACGGATATAGCATATGCGAATCAAAAGGACAAGAAAGAAATAGGTATTGAAATGATTGGCCCTACAAAAAATGTAATTGATAAAATTTTTGAAACATATAATTATCAAACGACAAGAATTGACAGGGTGTATTATGCTGGTTTAACAAAAAAGAATTTAGCACGAAAAGAAAGTCGCTTTCTTACTGAAGAGGAAATATCAATTTTAAAACGTCAATAGAGTATTAAACGAAATAAATTTTCGTTATTTAATTATAGTATGAGTAAAATAATTAAAAAAGTCTCCTTATTTCTAACTAGTATTGGAATTATACTGCTTCTTGGCGGGATTTTTAGTAGTCTTTTCTTTAGTGATAAAATTGAAAATACTGTAGTAAACAGTATAAAAAAACAAATCCCTAAAAACATTAATATTGAAAACGTTGAATTTAAGCTTTTTGAAAATTTTCCTTTTTCAACTGTAAAATTAGAGCAGCTATTCATTAAAGAAGATGATAGTTTTGGGCAAGACACTTTAATTTTTGCTGAAACATCATATATAAAGTTTAGTTTAATAAAATTTATTTTTAATCAGTTCACAATTGATGACATCTCTATTTTCAATGGAAAAGTTTCAATAAAAGAAAATTTGAGTGGAACGAATTACAATTTCTTAAACAATGAAAATAATGTGGAAAATGAAATTAAACTAAATGAAATAAGACTATTTAACACAGAAGTTGAATATGTTTCAGAAAATAATCAAACTAATATTTTTTTAATTAACTCCAATATTAAAATAAGTATTGATTCTAAAAAACAATACGCAATTATTGGAGATTGTATAAATAACAAAACTATAATTGGAAATAGAAACTATTTAGATAGAAAAAAAATCCAACTAAACCTAAATTATATAAACGAAAAAAACAAAAAGATATTAAAGAATTCTTTTTTACAAATAGAAGACTTGAAATTTTTTGTAAATGGGTTTTGGGATAGTAATAAAAATATTGATCTTGACATTGTTGGGGTCAATCAAAACATAAAATCATTTACACAGCATACACCAAACTATTTAAAAGACATTTACAAATCTGTTTTACTTAATGGTGAAATTAATTATACCGCATCAGTAAAAGGAAAGGTAAAATCAGATATTAACCCTCAACTAAATATAGAATATTCAATTACAGACGGTGAATTTCAAACTAAAAAATATCCGTTCATTCTTGCTAATATTAATTGTTCAGGTATTATTAATAATGGAGAAAATAAAAACTTTACTACGACAAAAGTATCATTCATAGATTTTAAAGCGAATACAAAAAAGGGGGGGATTGATGGAGTTTTTTACTTGTCAAATTTGAAAAAGTATTTTTTGGAAGCTGAGTTCAATTCAACTTGGGCAATGGATGAGGCAAATTATTATTTCTCCGAAAGTCCATTTTATGAATGTTCAGGTCAAATTATAGCTAATACTAAATATTATGGAAGAATATCATTTGATGAGATGTTTAATAAACATTTTCTTAATGCAAAACATTACTCAAATATAAATTTAAAGAATTTAAACTTTTTGTATAAAAACTACCCAAACCAAATTAATATTAATAATGCTAATGGAGAAATAATTAATGATAGTATAAACATTAAAAATAGTTTAATAAACATAAAAGACAGTGATTTCAGCTATGATGGAGATATAAAAAATTTATTTTCTTACATTTTATCTGATGATAAGAATAAAATTAATCTTAATGGAAATTTATATTCTAAGACATTAAATCTTAAAAATATAATTGGAGCTAATGATGATTCGGCTAATGAAAAGACTGAGTTTACAATTCCTGATTATTTAACAATGAAGATTAATTCTAATATTGAAACACTTGTTTATAATAATGTATACCCCAATAAAATACAAGGTGATTTTATTTATAAAAACAACTCCGTAACAAGTGAAAATTTAGAGCTAAATATATTTGATGGCAGGCTGTTTTTTGATGGTAAATTTTACAAAAATGAAAAAAACAATTTCAAATTAACTTCTAACATTAAATTAGAAAAAATTGATATTAAAAAAGCTTTCAGTGCATTTAACAACTTTGGTCAAGATTTTATTATTGACAAGCATATTAAAGGAAAAAGTAGCGCAAACTTAATTTGCAACATGTACTGGGATAAGTATCTTAATTTGAATAATGAGTCGATTGATGTTAACTCGAAAATTACAATTGAAAAAGGAGAGCTTATTGATTTTAAACCTCTTGAAAAACTTTCTAGCTATGTTAAACTAAAAGATTTAGAACACATTAAATTTTCTAGACTTGAAAATGAAATTAAAATAAAAGATAAAATAATCTCTGTTCCTAATATGGAAATAAATTCAAGTGCACTTAGCTTAATTATTTCCGGAAAACATTATTTTAATCAAGAATATAATTATAAAATTAGCCTACTACTTTCAGATTTACTTGCAAAAAGATTTCGAGCAAAAAGCAATTCTTTTAACCCTAACGATAGTATTAGTCCCTTGAAAACTGATCTTCAAATCAGAATGAAAGGAAACAAGGACGATAGCGAAATTTTCTTTGAAAAACTAAAAATTAAGGAAAATGTTGAAAAGGAAATCAAAAAAGAAATATTAGATGTAAAAAAAATAATTGCAGAAGAGCTTAACAAAAAAGAAAAAGAAAAGGAAAATGAAGATTTAGAAATCGAATGGGATGATAGTCCTTAATTTATATATCTTTACTTAACATGAACATTTACTCTAAAAAACAACGTTGGAAATTAGCACTTTCATTACTTGCTATACTGATATGTGTTGCTTCAGTTTTTGTAACAAATAAACTTGTAAAAGAGCTAAAGAGTGAAGAAACCAAAAAAATAGAAATTTGGGCTCAGGCAACAAAACAGCTTGTAAATTCTTCAAGTCAGGGTGATTTCTCATTGGCTATAAAAGTCGTTTCAGAAAATAGAAATATACCAGTAATTTTAGTTGATGAGTGCGATAGTATTTTAGAGACAAGAAACATCAAGTATTTTTCAAAATCTGACAGTTTATTTCTAGCAGATTACGAAAACATTAGGTACGATATAAATCCAATTAAAAAGGATAGTATAACTACAATAAAAGCTCAAAAGCTTCTAAATCAATATAAATTATTTTTACGGGAGACTCTAAACAAAATGCGCGAAAGTGGTGATGATCCAATTGAAATTAATTTTATTGGAGACAAGCAGTGGATTTATTATGCTGACTCTGAACTTCTAAACAATCTTAGATACTATCCTATATATCAACTTTTATTTATTTTCATTTTTGTATTTATTGGATATATGGTGTTTAGTTCAGCAAGAAAATCTGAGCAAAATCAAGTTTGGGCTGGTATGGCTAAAGAAACTGCTCATCAAATTGCCACTCCATTGTCTTCTCTCATGGCTTGGAATGAGCTGATAAAAGATGACAAAAATGAAGATATGGTCTTTGAAATGAAAAAAGACCTTGACAGATTAGAAACTATTGCTGATAGGTTTTCTAAAATTGGTTCAAAGCCAAAATTAGAGAAACATGAAATAGTATCAGTAGTTGATAAATCAGTTAAGTATTTAAAATCAAGATTATCTGAAAATACTGAATTTGTATTAGAAAATTCGGAAAGAGAGTTGTATGCAAATATTAATAAAACTCTTTTGGAATGGGTTATTGAAAACATATGTAAAAATGCTGTTGATGCAATGCAAGGAAAGGGCAAAATAGATATCTCTATTTCACAAAATAACTCTACAATTCAAATTATTATAAAAGATAGTGGAAAAGGAATTGATAAAGAATTAATAGCCGATATCTTTAAACCAGGGGTAACCACGAAAACAAGAGGTTGGGGGCTTGGTCTTTCTTTGTCAAAAAGAATAATTGAAGATTATCACAAAGGGAAATTGTTTCTATTAGATTCTAATCCAAGTGATGGAACAAGTTTTGCAATTTTCTTACCTAAAGAATCAAACATCACATAGCCCTAGATTATTTTTACTTATATATTGTTGATGATACTCTTCAGCTCTATAAAATTTTTCCTTAGCAATAATCTCAGTTACAATCGGTGAATTAAATTTATTTTGAATATCATTTTTATGCTCTATAGCTATTTTCTTTTGACTATCTGAATGGTAAAAGATTGCTGAACGATATTGAGTTCCTATATCATTACCTTGACGATTCAATGTTGTTGGATTATGATTGTCCCAAAATGTTGTTAATAGGTCTTTAAATGAAACTTCTTTTGGATTATAGGCGACTTGAACTACTTCAGCATGATTTGTGTTTCCTTTACAAACTTCTTCATAAGATGGGTTAATACTATCTCCACCCATATATCCAGATTGAGTATCGTAAACACCTAATAGTTGAGAGAACACATATTGAACCTTCCAAAAACATCCAGCGCCAAAGGTTGCAATTTGCAAATTTTTATATGGAACAAATTTTATACTTAAAGAATTTACACAATGACGAGTATCTTTTTCAGTTATTTTTTCTCCATGAAAAACATGACCTAAATGACCATCACATTTTGAACAACATATTTCTGTTCTTCTTCTTCCTAATGAATTGTCTTCATATCTAACAATTGCTCCCTCGATCTCATCATCAAAAGATGGCCATCCACAACCAGAATTAAATTTTGTCTTTGATTCATATAGTTTGTTTGAACATGCACGGCAAACAAAAAATCCTGGTTCATAATGATCATTATATTCGCCTGTAAAAGGAGCTTCTGTTCCTTTATTAGCTAGAATTTCATATTCTTCTTTATTTAAATGCTCAAAAAAGTTATGCTTCATTTTTGAAAATTAATTTAAAACAATGATGCTGATCATAATTATATGTAATTAATATTGAATAAAAATCGCAAATTCTTTTTACTATAGAAAGACCTATTCCTAAACTATCCTTATTTGAGCTTCTTACAAATCTTTTGAAAATATCTCCATCAAAATTAAGTTTTGATCCTGAATTTTTAATAATAAGAGTTTTTCCATCAAAATCAATTTTAATTTTCCCATGTTGTTCATTGTGCATAATTGAATTTTTAATTAAGTTTAAAAACAATGAATCTGCCAAATAAGGATCCATAGAAATTATTTGCTCATCTTTAAAATCCATTATTACTTCTATTTCTTTTTCTTGAATCAAATGAGAATAAAAATCAATTTTTTCTTTAATAATTTTACTAACTGAAAGGTCAGACTTCTGTGTATAAAACTTATTTTCAATTTTAGTTAATAAAATCAATGCTTGGTTAATTTTGGCTAATCTAGAAGTTGTATTCATAATAGCTTCTAGTTTCTCCATTTCTTCCTTACCTAAATTTTCAGATTGTAATAATTCATCTGCCTTTGAACTGATTATCGCTAGCGGTGTTTGTATTTCATGCGAAACATTTTCTGTATACTCTTTTTGAGCATTAAAGTCCGAACTGATTTTAGATGACATCTTTTCAAAAATTTCAGTTAACTTATTAAGCTCATCTATTTCACTATTATCAAAAGTAATTGATTCTGGACTAGTTGTTTTATAGTTTTCTAATTTACTTACTGTTTTATAAAATATACGCAAGCCTCTTTTAACACTTAACTGATTTAGAAAGAAAATTATAAGAAAAAATGTCATTGCTAGAGCAACATTTAAGATAACAATTCTCCAAATCAATAAATCTGTTTGAGCTTGGGATTGAAGTATCTCAATATTATAAGTTTCGTTATTATATTGATGAGAAAAATTTATCTTTCTATAAAGTACGTATTGATCATTTTCTATTAAAACTGTATCGGAAAAAAATGATTCAATAACATTATTACTTTTTGTAATAAATATATTTTTGGCTGATAAACTATTAATATCGATTTCTGATTTTGTATTTTCAATAAAATCACTTTGCATTTGATAAAGTCGTGAAGATAAATCTTCAGCTAAAATCACTCTAACAGCATAATACATAAACACACTACCTAATAAGAAGAAAATAGCGCTTAAGGAAATAAAACTTAATCCTGTTTTAGTAGTTAGTTTCATTCACTAATAAATTTATAACCAACCCCATAAACATTCTTAATATATTCAGGAGATCCAGCCTTATCAAGTTTTTTCTTGAGATTTTTAATGTGCCCATAAATAACATCATTAGAAAAACCATAATCGAAATATTTAGAAGACATGTACTCGGCTAAATTGGTTTTACTTAACACCCTATTTTTATTTGAAACAAAATATAAAAGCAAATTAAATTCTGTATTGGTTAACTCCACTTCATTTTGATTTACATATAATCTCATTTGGTCAGGAATAACCTTTAAAACGCCTGCAATAATTTCATTATTGCCTTCAAAATTTAATCTTCTAATTAATGATTTAATTCTTGCATTTAACTCAGGCATAAAAAATGGTTTTGTGAGATAATCATCCGCTCCCAACTCTAAGCCCTCCACCTTTTTATCTATAGCATCCTTAGCCGAAATAATTATAACACCGCATGTTGGATCCTTTTCTTTAATATGTTTTATAATTGACAATCCATCACCATCAGGTAATCCTAAATCTAATAATACGGTGTTGAATGAATTTTGTTTTAAAATTCTTAATGCCTTTTGCATTGATGAAGCGTGTGTACAGTTATATTCATTTTTTGCAAGAAACTTCATAACATCATTTGCCAATGATGCTTGATCTTCAATTAATAAAATATTGTTTCTATTATGCATTGCTTGGAATATTCATTAAAAGAGATATTAGAATAAGAATAAAAGACAATCCAAAATATTGAAAATTCTTTTTAAATCTAGCTTTTGGATTTTTTAGATTTTTTGCATAAACCAATCCAAGGTGACCAAAAATAATTGCAAAAAACATTAAAATGGTATGCTCAATTGCCCAAAATCGTGATGAAAAATAATCATTAGCATTTGATTGATTAATAAAATCTTCAAGCTTGTTCATATGCATATAATATAGCAATAAACCAAGAATTAATTCTAAATACAAAAGAGCAACAGCAAAAACAGGAATATAATAATCAGCAAAATTTGAAAAACTAATATTTTTAAAATAACCAAAGATAGATCTATTTACTATGTAGAAAGCTACTATAGTTAAAACTACACTTATTATTATATGACTAATCAAGATTGATGAATACATGAAATAGATTAGTTTTTATGGTATTGCAAAATTATCCATTTTGGTTTACATAGAATATGCCTATATATTATATTATTTAAAAATATGAAATATAAATTTTTTACACTGTTTATTTTTATTTAATCTAAATAAAAATAACTTTGCGAAAAAATTTAATATGAAGAAAACATAATAAATTTAGAAAAAAGTATTGATGGAATTAATCTGCATCAGATGATTTTTAATTTAGAAGATGATCTCAATGAAAAAGAAGTTGAAAGAGAAATAACAAAATATATAAAATAATTTCCCCTAATATCATTCAAAGAAAATACTATACATTTGAATGAATGTCAGAACTGATTAAGGTGAAAAAAATCTCAACAAGAAAAATAATTTTCTATGATGGATATTGTAATTTATGCAATGGTTTTGTTAATGCTATTATTAAATTAGATAAAAAAAATATTTTTTTATTCGCCCCTCTAAATGGAAATCATGCCATGAATCTTCTAAAAAAAAATAACATAAAAAATACAACTATCGACTCTGTCGTCTTATTTAATAACAATAGCATAAGTTATAAATCTAAAGCCGTTATTGAAATACTTATTTCTTTAGGTGGCATATATAGAGTTTTGGTTATGACAAAAATTATTCCAAGAGCTATTTTAGACTGGATATATGATATAGTTGCTAAAAACAGATATTCTTGGTTTGGCAAGCAAAATCAATGTATGGTTCCGGATAAAAAAATTATTTCTAAATTTTTAGATTAAATAGTTTGTAATTTTACGTTATAACTATTATTGTTATTATGTCTGGAATTTATATTCATATTCCATATTGCAAGCAAAAATGCACATATTGCAATTTTCACTTCTCAACTAATACAAAAAATGTTGAAGAAATGACAAATGCTATGCTTATAGAAATTGAAAACAAAAAAAATTATTTAAAAAAAAATGAGATTCATACAATATATTTTGGTGGTGGAACACCATCTTTTATTGAATCAAAAAAATTAAACGAGTTAATTGAAAAAATTAAGTCGCTATATAAAATAATTGAAAATGCTGAAATTACTATTGAACTCAATCCTGATGACATAACTGAAACTAAACTTAAAGAATTAAAATCTATAGGATTCAATAGATTAAGTATTGGGGTTCAATCATTTTTTGAGGAGGATTTAAAATTTATGAATCGAAGTCATAGTGGTAAAGAAGCTATTGATTCAATAAAATTATCACAAAAAAGTGGTTTTAAAAATATTACGATTGACTTAATATATGGACTGCCCAATTTATCAAATACTAATTGGAAAAAAAATCTCACAAAAATTAATGCTCTTGGAATTGAACATTTTTCTGCATATGCCTTGACAGTGGAGCCTAAAACCAAACTTGATTATTTAATTAAATCAAAAAAAATAAATGCAATAAGTGATGATAAAATTGTAGAACAATTTAAAATTCTACAAGAAAAAACAAGTAACATGGGATTTGTCCAATACGAAATATCAAACTTCTGTAAAAACGAAAATTATTCTAAACACAACTCATCATATTGGAAAAGAAAAAACTATATCGGAATTGGGCCATCAGCACATTCATTTAATGGAAATCAAAGACAGTGGAACATAAAAAGTAATTCAAGATATATAGAAAAAATAAAGAAAAAAGAAAAATATTTTGAGATTGAAAATATTAGTAACGTTGAACAATATAATGAGTATATACTAACCTCGCTTAGAACAATATGGGGGGTAAATCATGATTATTTAAAATCTAATTTCGATGAAAAAATTAATTTAAATTTTAAAAATTCCGTTAAAAAATGGTTAGATAGTAAAAATGTAATCAATAAAAACGGTAATTATAATTTAACGAACGAAGGAATGATTATTGCAGACTCTATATCCTCAGATTTATTTTTTGTTCAAGATTCTTAGAAAATAATTCTCGTATTGATCAACAATTTTTTCCCATCTATAGCTATGGTTAATGATAGTGATATTTTCATCAGCTATTTTTTTTCTATCAGATAGTATTTTTTCATTTTCTAACAGCTCTATTAATTGCTCTTTATTGGCAAATGAATAATTATAAGAAGAAACTACAGATTTATTAAATGGATTATCATGAATAATTACAAAAGCACTTGCAGCCATAGCTTCTATAAGTGCCGGATTTGTACCTCCTACAGAGTGTCCATGTAAGTAGTATTTTGCAAAAAACCTAAAAGTGTCTAGCTCCTCTTTATTAAAAATAGCACCAAGAAAATAAATCTTTGTGTTTTTATATTTATCTTTTAGTAGTTCCCCATATTTTGTATTATGATTACCAATTATATAATATGGCAATTTGTTATTTGAATCCAGATATGCATCACACATTAACTCAATGTTGTTTTCTGGCTCAAGTCTGGCGATTGTCAAAATATAAGACCCTTCTTCAATTAAGTATTTCTTAATAGTAGCTATTTCAAGATTTGATACTTGTTCTGCTCCATATGCAATAAATTCTGATTCTTTATTATATCTTGATTTAACATAATTTTGAATAGCTATGTTATCTGCAACAATATAATTTGAACTATTAACTCCAAATCTTTCAAGCTTTTTAGTAACAAATCTAATTATTGGATTCCATTTTGCTCTCTTCCATTCTAAACCATCTAAATTAGTAACGATAATACTTGAGCCTTTTCTACATAAAATTATTGCTGGAGCAGCAGTAATTAGGCCTAGCTCAAGTATTATATCAAATTTCTGTTTTACAGCATGTTTTAAGCATAAATAATCAAAAACAAAATTAGAGGCAGCTACGCCTAAATAATTTTGCGGACTATATATATTTTGGATTTTGACACCATTAAAATCTTCCTTTTGATATGGGTGAAAATTTGGATTATATACAGTAACATCATAACCTTTTTTTACTAAACCAACAGATAAGGATTCGGCACATTGCTCAAATCCACCATAATTATTAGGAATGCCTCTAGTACCCAAAATAGCTATCTTCATATTTATAAGTACTATTGATTAATTAATTTTATTAATGAGTGTGTTAAAGTTTATCGGCTATATCACCGTATGCAATTATACCATTTTTACGCCAAACTTCTTGATTGTTTTTATACAAAACAAAAAGAGGGATTGAGTTTATATTGTAATATTCATTTAAAAACAAATTTCTATCAAGATCAAATCTAATTACACTCAATTTATTGGCAAAGTCATTTGAAAATTTATCAACCAATGGATTCATTTTTTTACAAGGTGCACACCATTTAGTAGATATATAAATAAGTGTAGTTTCATTTTGTTGAATAATTGAATCTAGGTATTGTTTGTTAAACTCTTGTTTTGTTTCAGCTAATAATGATAATGAGTCGTATTTAATAGGTAATTGATTATTTGACCATCTAAGAAAACCTCCTTCTAAATTATAAACATTTTGAAAGCCAACTTGATTTAATTTATTTGATGCCTTAAAACTTCTTCCTCCAACTTTACAATAAACATACACTGGTTTATTTTTATCAATCAAATCAATTTTCTCTAAAAAACGTTTATCATAGTAATCAATATGTGTTGAATTCGATAAATAACCATTTATTCTTTCCTCATTAGTTCGAACATCTAATAAGGTATAATTTTCCGGATCTGTTAGATTGGAAAATTGAATAATATCCATATTTACATGCTCATTTTTAATAGCACTATTACAGGAAAAAATAAAAATTAAGCTCAAAAAAATAAATATTCTAATCATGTTTCTTTAATTATTTAGTTTAATTAACATTTAGCTGTTGAAAGCTTGTATAATGAAATTAAACATTGGCTATACAAAGCTTATATATTTGCGCTGTCGTAATAACTTGTTTTAGTTGTGCATTCCTTTCCTAATTCAACGTACAACTTAAAAGCCCTCTTCAAAAAAGAGGGCTTTCTTTTTATGATTAATAAAAAACTATTTTAATATTTTTGGTGAAGTGGTTTTTAACTTAATTGCCAACATAAATTCATGTGAACCTGATGAATAATCAGCTAGTTCTGAATTTAAAATGTCGTAGGAATATCCAATTATATATCTATCGTTAACTGAATAGCCTAATAGCGCTCCGATATCACCAGTTGATCTATAACTTCCTCCAATCCAAATTTTATTATCATAAATTGCTCGAGTTGCAAAATCAAATTGCATCGGTGTTGGAGCAACTGACTTTAATAAAAATGATGGCTCTAATTCTAATTTGCTGTTGGCTTTAAATTTATAAGCCCCCATAACATATATATGACGTGATAAATTTCCAGATTGTTCACTTGTAAGAGCATTTGCTAAATTATCGTCTAATAGATTTAAATTACTAGTTAACAATTGCGGAACAGCAAGTCCTAAATACCAATCTTTTGAATAAAAATTAAATCCAAAAGTTGCATCTGGAACAGTTTCTACCACAACATCTCCTTGAGTTAATGGATCATTTGGATTAGCTACATTCCATCCATTTTTATCGATCTTGAATTGAGTAAACCCTCCTGATAATGCTAAAGATAAATTAACTTTTTCAGTTAAAGATAAATGATAGGCGTATGAAATTGCTCCTCCTGTTCTACTTGTCGGGCCAAATTGATCATTAAATATCACTCCTCCCAAACCTATGTTTTCTTCTTGCTGTCCGTAAATACTCAAAATAGTTGTACTTGGGGCATCAGCAATTCCAGTCCATTGGTTTCTAATACTTGTACGTACCTGATAATAATCTTCCATTCCTGCAAATGCTGGATTAAGGACAAAATTATTATCCATAAATTGTGTTAGTTGAGGTAGTTGTTGACTATATAGTGAACCGCTAAAAATAAAAGCTAATATTAAAAATGAAATTTTCTTCATATTGATTTTTGTTATCTTATAATTGTTATTGGTCCAGTTTGTGGCTCCTCATTATTATTTAAATCTATTACATAATAATATGTTCCAACTGGCAATTCCTCTGACTCATATTTTCCGTCCCATGCAATGTAACTTGCTCCTCCACTAGTTTCATGTATAATTTCTCCCCATCTATTAAACACTTTTACAATGGCTTGAGGGTAATTTTCAATATCTAAAATTTCCCATGTATCATTCATTTGATCTCCATTTGGTGTTATTGCATCATAAGGTATAACCCCTAATACTACATAAATAGAATCAATACCTAAGCATCCAGAAGAATCTACAGTTAATGAATACCATGAAGATTCTAGAGGTTGAACAACTGTACTAGATGATGTGCTTTCATTTGACCAATCATATCCGTCAAATAAATTTTCTGAAGAAAGAGTAATTTCATCACCAATTCTAATTACTGGATTGCTTCCCACAACTGTAGAAGAATTAGTTTGAATTGAGTTTTCTACATATGTAACTCTAACAATTGCTTCAACAACATATGGTGTTAAACAATTAGGGTCAATTACAGTTAAGTAATAGTTATTAATAGATTCTGTTGGTGAAACAACTCTATTCACTTCAATAGAACCGTCTTCCCAAGAATAAAATAAACCTGGTTTTTCTTGAACATTTAGTGTAATAGTTGAACCTAAACAAATTGTTGTGTCTAGTACGCTAACATTTCCTGGTAATAAAATATCAGTTACAGCATTTACAGTTGTAGTTGTTGTAACCTCACATCCATTATCATCAGTTACTTGAACATTATAAACGCCTGGAGATAAATTACTGATTGAAGCATTTGAATTAGTATAACCTGCTGGACCTGTCCAAGCAAAAGTATAATTCGGCACGCCTCCTAAAACAAATACTTGTGCCGATCCGTCATTTAGTAAACAGGTTTCATCAGTAGAATCAGCAGTAACAACTAAAGCATTAGTAGGGCCGCTAATATTTACTGTTTGACTTGTAACAGAACATCCATTTGCATCTGTAACAGTAACAGAATAAATATCTGGAGAAAGTGCTGTAGCTGTTTGAGTTGTTTGAGCAGAAGGATCATCCCATAGATAATAATAAGTAGGTGGTATACCTGGTTCAGGAGTTCCTCCAGTTGCTATTGCTGTAATCTCTCCATCATCAAAACCAAAACAACTAACATCAGTTTCAGTTATTGTGACAGATAAAACTGTTGGTTCATCCAGTGAAATTTCAGCTGTATCGGTACAACCTTTAACATCAGTGACTACCACAACATAATTACCAGCAATTATATTATTATTTGCTGCTGTATTTATACCATTATTCCATTGATATGTATATGGAGGTGGATTATTACCACCTGTCACATCAGCTCTAACTCTACCTGTATTTGCTCCAAAACAATCGATTGGCTCAACTAGTGTTGTAGATACAAGAAGTTCTTCAGGTTGAGATAATACATAAGAAATTGTATCATAACATCCTTGAGCATCATTTATAATACAAGTGTAAGTTGTTGTATTAGAATCATTATTAACACACAAACCAACTGCAGTAGGTGTGGTTTGTAATAATGTATCATTCCATTGAAAATTGTAAATAGATTGACCCGAAGGAGAAACATTTGGAATCCCTCCAGAAACATCTAAAGCAATTTCTCCATCACAAAAGTCAAAACATGATACTTCTAATGTATTTGTAGTATTTACAGATACCATTAGTTTATTAGTATCATTTATTACAAACTGAGCATAATTTGAACATCCATTTTCATCTGTTACAGTAATTCCATAAGTTCCAACTGACAAATTATTGATTGAATATGTCGAATCCCCTGTGTCCCATAAATAGTGGTAAGTTAACGGACTACCAACACCTCCCGAAACAACGTCGGTCAATGATCCATTATTCCACTCATCACATGTTACATGATTAGCAACAAAAGAGTGCAATATAGTATCAGGTTCATTGTAAACAATAGTTTCTAAATATAAACACCCATAACTATCCAGAACTACAAAATCATAAGTTCCGACACTCAATCCTGAAACATTGTTAGAAAAAGATGAAATAAGTGTATCACCGTTTGAGGAGATAGTTGTTTTAAGGTAGGGCGCTGCTCCACCATTTATAGCAAAATCAGCTGTTCCAGAATTATCTCCATGACATTGAATTTGATAATTATTCCAATCAGATGTAGTTATACTTACATTAAGCACAGGTGGCTCATCAATAATTATTACATCCTGAGCAACACAATTATTTTCATCAAAAACTTCAACAGTATATGTTCCTGCACCATAACCATTAAAGTATGCAGTATTAGAATATGGATTTCCTCCATTTACAGAGTACAGATATGATCCTGTTCCACCATAAGCCAAAATATTATTAATTGATCCATTACTTAATCCAAAACATTGAACATGTGAGAAAATAGTTGTATCAATATATAGGGAGTCGGGCTGAGTTAATGTAATTATCTCACTGACTGTACATCCTTTAAAATCTACAACTGACATAGTATAAGTATCAGGAGCAACGCTTGTAAATACATTTGTCATTTGTGAAGAAGTAGTTAAACCGTTAGATATAAAATATTCAATGTTTAGTCCACCTGAAGCATAGACAGAAATCATTCCATTATTAGCAGAATAACAAGTTATTTCTTCAATTAAAATTGAGTCAATGGAAATAGAATAATCAGGCTCATAAATTTCTACAGAGTCATATTTTACACACATATTATCATCAGTAATCATTAAATAATGAAAACCTCCTGTTAGGTTATATGCAGATGAAGAGTCACTTCCATTACTCCACATATAATTGTAGTTGTTTGTTCCACCAGTTACAGTTGCCATTGCCCAACCATCTGAAAGGCCTAAACATGAAACAGAATCTTTCATGAAAGTAGCCAAAATCTCATTCGGTTGTTCAACTAAAATTACTGAATCTACAGTACATCCATTTACATCTACAATATTTACTGTATGTAATCCAGCTGGAGCATTTGTGTTAGCATTTGTTCCTCCAAAACTCCAGTTAAAATTATATGAAGGTGTTCCTCCTGTTGCAGATACATAAACAAATCCATCTGCTTGTCCATAGCAAAGTGCACTATCTGATGAAATAGAAGTTATTTCTAATACATCTGGTTCAGTTATTGTTGCATTAGAAATTGCAATACATCCAGAACTATCAGTTACAGTAACAGTATAAGACCCCGGTGCTAAGCCTGTGGCAGTTACACTTGTTTGATTATTAGAATCATCCCATGAATATGTAAAGGGTGCTCTTCCTCCTGTGTGTATTGCTGTTAATTCTCCATCGTTAGCACCATTACAACTAACATTTGAAACATTAATATTTTGTACTTCTAAAAGGTCTGGTTCTTCAACAAAAATTGAATCAGTATCTAAACAGCCTAAAGAATCAACTACAGTTACAAAATAAAATCCACCATCTAAATTAGAAAATATATTACCAGAAGTAAAATATGTGTTACCCCCATCATTACTGAATAAATAAGGTTGAGCCCCACCAATTGCAGAAGGAGTTATAACACCATCATCATCTCCAAAACATGTGACGTTTGTTATAGTTGTTAATAAATCAGGGTTTTCTCCGGCTAAAATTTCAGCGGTGTCTGCAGGAGCAACACAGCCATTTGCATCAGTAACAACAACAGAATATAATCCAGGTACTAAGAAATTAATTGTTGATGTTGTTGCTCCATTACTCCATAAATAAGAATAAGCAGGAGTAGCTCCGTTAGCTATTACTTCAATTTCTCCTGAAGCTAAAGTTTGACTTCCAGAACAATTTGAATTATTTAAAACATTTGTAGCTGTGCTTAATTGAGAAGGTTCAGAAATAGTTACTACGTCTGAAGATGTACATCCATTATCATCAGTAATGTTTAATGTATAATTACCAGCACTCAAATTAGTTGCGAATGGTCCATTACTTCCATTTGACCATGAGTATGAATATGGCGCTGTTCCTCCTAAAGGATTAGGGCCTCCACTTGTTCCAGCAATCGCAGCAGAACCATCATTACCTCCAAAACAACTTACCGATGAGTCTAAAATAGTATATGCGCTAAGCTCAGTCGGTTCAATAATTTGAACACTAACACTATCTGAACATCCATTGGCATCACTAGTATAAATCACATAATTACCAGCAAATAAACCAGTATAAATTCCCGTATTTTGAGGAACAGGAAAATAGAAAGGTATATAATACTGATGAGTATTTGGTCCTGTTCCTCCACTAGCAACTACCTCAACTCCATTTGATGGATCTCCATAACAAGGAACAAATAATTGTGAGTTAGAGTAGTTAATTTGTAAATCAACAATTGCACTAGCAGGAGTTGTTATTGATGAATCAACAACACACCCATTTGCATCTGTTATTGTAACAGAATATAAAGTAGAACTAGTAAGATTATTAATTGTAGCAGTAGTTTCACCAGTACTCCATAAATAAATATATGGAGGTGTTCCATTTGGAATAGCTGTTAAAGAAGCATTTTGTTCATTGTTACAAGCTGCTACTGTATCAAATGTAGCAGATAAATCTGCCTGATCCACGAATACGGATTCAGAAAAGTTACATCCATTTGCATCAGTAACAATAACTGAATATGTTCCGCTAACTAATGAATCTGCTGTTGCTGTAGTCTGACCATCTGACCATAAATAACTAAATGGTGCTGTTCCTGTATTTGGATCAACTAAAATGGTTGCCGAACCTTGTCCAGAACCGCAATATTCAGGAAAAGAATCTAATGAATAAGCCCAATCTAAAGGCTCAGAAAGAGAAATAGTATCATATGCTATGCAATTATTTGCATCTGTTACAGTAACATAATAATCTCCATAATTTAACCCCCCACAAAGATTAGTAAATGATGGGTTTTGAAATTGTGTTGTTCCACTTAAGTCATATATGAGTGAAGTTAATAAAACTGGTTCGTTTAAAACATTTACGGTTAAGGATGCGTCACACAAATTGAAGCAACTCACGCCACCTGTTTCAATAGCTGTTGCAACAAAAGGCATCGGCTCTGTAACATTCAACGTAATTTGATTAGTTAAACAACCTGCTCCATCTTGAACCTGTAACGAATATGATCCCGCTGAGATTGGAGTTCCTGTAGATGAATTGAAAACTAAATTGTTGCTAAAGGAAGTTCCC
>CACHFI010000011.1 GCA_902579065.1 uncultured Bacteroidota bacterium | reverse complement strand
GGCTATAAAAAATTGATGGTGTTAAAATTAATTTACTGTATTCATGATTTAATCCTAAAAATGAAACATATTTAGTAGGTGTATTATCTTCATAAGTATTGGAAAAAGATTGATTTGGATTATTAATATGAAATGCTGATAATCCTAATTCAAGATTTGAGTTTTTAGTGATTATATGCTTATATGTAGTTCCCAAAGAAATATCAATAAATGAATTGTTTTGATTTACAAACTGCTCATCCTCATAAAAAGTTAAGGAGTTCAAATCATAAGATCTTTGAAACGCAGCTAAGCCAAAACCAATTGTTAGATTGTGTTTATCCATTTTAAGTATCTTAAGTGATGGAGAAATATTAATTCCATTGGTTTGGAAATCAGCAAGACCCGCAACATCATTTATAAAGTTTAGTCCTAATGAATAGTCCTTATATATGTTTTTTATATATAGAGATAAGCAAAGTGTGTTAAATGGTTCAGAAATAGAAGCCCATTGGGATCTTCTTTGAAATACAGTAAGAAAATCTCCCTTAATTTCTCCACTTAATGCTGGGTTGATATTTGATTTTGAGTTCATAAATTGTGAAAAATGGAAATCTTGTCCGCTTAACTGAACAGATAATATAACCATAAATAATGAAATAAACAATCTCACTTTATTAATGTAATGTTTCCCTTTTTAAATAATTTTTTTCCTCCAGAACATAATATCTCGCTGTAATAATGAAACACCTGTGGTGGCAACTCATTGCCCTTATGGCTTCCGTTCCAATTAAAATTAATATCATTAGATGTGTACACTAGTTGTCCAAGCCGATTATAAATAGAGATTTTAAAATCCACTACATCAATACCTTTGTTTTTTAATCTATAATTGTCATTTGTTTCATCATAATTAGGGGTGAAGCCTGAAGGGAATACAATGCTGTCTTCATTACAAAAAACCTCTCTTACTTCAATATATATTGAATCCTCTGTTAAACAAAAGCCATTTGAAACAGTAACATGATGCCATTTAGATATGGTGGGTGTTATTGTAATGCTTATCTCGTTTATACCATTAAACCAAAAAATTGAGTCTGTAGCTAATATGTTTAACTCTGTATTTGATCCATTGGGAATACTGTAATTGCTAGCCCAAATAGAGTCAATAACAGGTTTGGGGTAGGTATTTATATATATAGAATCCTTGATAAAACAACCAACATCATTTATTACTTCTACTGTATGCCAGTTTGATGAAGTGGTTATTATATTTATTATTGAAGAGTCTTCAGTATATAATATTGGATTTGGGGATAACCAATTATAATTGATGATTGGGTTGTTTGGCACATTATTGATAGCATTAATAGCTATAGTGTCTGATAGACAAGAAGTTGTATCTGCTATTAAACTAATATCGATTAAATCAGATAAAACACTAACACTATCTTTAGCGTAACATAGACTGTCAGAAATTTTCACATAATAAGTAAGCGCTTGTGATGTTAAATAATTGGCTTGTTGTGAAAGTGTATCTGTGAAATCATTGCTACTAGACCAAACTATTTCATCAAAATTGCTGTTAGATGATGCGGTTAACATAATTGGCTCAAAACAATAAGAAGTGTCATTTAAAAGATTTATATCTAGATTGTTTACAATAACCTTTTGAAATAATGTGTCATTACATTGATTGCCTGAAATAATTAGCTTATAGTTTGTGGTGGTGTCTGCTGTTGTATAGGGATTAGAAATAGATGAGTTATTTAAATAAACAGATGGATACCATGAAAAATTTAATGAAGAATCTATTACTGATGAAAGTCCAATTTGCGCATAATTATATTTACACTTGACAATATTTTCTAGAGTGTCTGATGAACCTGATAGAACATAGATAGTTTTTGTAATTGTATCTGAAAAGTTACAAGCTAATGGAGAAGTGGAAATTAAAGAAACATTATAAGCTCCTGTATTTTGATATTGATGTGTTGGATTAGTTTGGCTTGATGATGCTCCATCTCCAAAGTCCCAAAAATAATTTAAGCCCGTTGAATTAGGAAAGCTTGTATTATTTATAAAGCTAACACTTGTGGTACAGCTTATAATTGGAGCAGAAAATTCAGCTGTTAATATAGGTCTTTTAAAATCAAACTTAAAGACCGCGTTATTACAATTTGGGCTATTATTAGTTGTCGAAACCGCACCAGGATTAGGATAAATAGGGAAGTCGTTATTACCACCACATCCTGCACAAACAGACTGATAAACAACTCCATTTTTATCAAATCTGCTTGTTCCTCCATCAACATGTTCTGTGCTTTGAGAACCTCCAAAATAAGTGGCATATTCAAGACTATCAATCTGTTCATTATACACTGCCAAATAAAAGTCATTTCCATCAGTAATAGTTTGAAATGCAGAATCAGTTACAGGTAGATTGAGTGTTGAAAGTGGACCGCCTAAATTTGAACCCCATCCTGAAAGGTATATTTTATTGCATTTGTCAACTAAAAAAGCTGTTGGAGAAATATCAGGAGTGCCTTTTCCTGTTCCAATTCTAGTTGACTTTAACAAATTACTAAGCTCCAGATCAA
The DNA here is from genome assembly GCA_902579065.1 of uncultured Bacteroidota bacterium. Lineage (GTDB taxonomy): Bacteria > Bacteroidota > Bacteroidia > Flavobacteriales > BACL11. The sequence continues at coordinate 25,825 of CACHFI010000011.1, read as the reverse complement.
AAACTGAAATAAATTGACCGCCTTTAGCAACATATAAATTTGAATTGTGAATTAGGGTCATTGAATCAGCTTTGGTTTGCCCCAAAACATATACGTGATTTGATTTATTAAGTTCTATAAAATATGCTTGATCATATTTATTTGAACCAAAATATGTTGAGTTAATTAGATTAGAGCCTTCCTTTTCAATGATTGAAATAAATGCATCAGCATTTAGAGAATCGTTATAAGTAGCATCATATGATGATGGTGTTGTTGGAAAATCACTAGAATTAGTACCACCTGTTACATAAATGTTTTTCTCACTATCAAGCTCTAATGAATATATAGCATCGTCTTTAGAACCCCCTAAAAAAGAAGACCAAATGATGGTTGAAAGCTGATAATCCATTTTAACAATACATCCGTCTTGATTTCCTTTTATACTCTGTGAAAACGCATTAGCTGTGGTTGGAAAATCATTAGAGAATGTAGTACTTGCTATATATATATTATTATCTAAATCTATATCTATTTCTCCTCTTATTTCATCAGCATAATTAAATTTTAATTTTGATGAAGTATTTAATCCATCGTTATCACTGCCTCCAAGAAATGATGACGAAAGTAACACGCCCCCATCAATATTCAACCGAGAAATAAACATGTCTGAACCATCAGGAAAGCTAACACCTAATCCGCTTGGAAAGAAGTTTGTTCCTCCATTAAAATTTGTTTGAAATGCATTAGATGTTGTAGGATAATCACTCGATCCTGTAGTTCCTAAAATATAAAGCTCATTGTTATTATTTACTACCATACTGTGTGGTAATTCATCTGAACTTCCACCAAGGTATGTTGAATAAATTCTTGTCTGACCTAGAGTATCATATTTTGTTACAGCAATATCAGTAGCACCCCCTTGAAAGCTTTGCTGAAACGACCCAGTAGTTATAGGATAATCAACACCAAAAACTGTACTTCCTGAATATAAATGCCCTTGATTATCATAAGTTGCGGTATAACCAAAATTATCAGAAATGGAACCTGAATAAGTTGAAAAAATCAAAGTAGGGTCTATAATTAAATCAATGTTCTGATTATATCCATTCGGAAATTCAAAACGTAATTTATTCTTTCTCAAAAAGTAGTTACATACAACCTCTACTGTATCATTATCTATTAATTGATACGCATAAGGGATTAATTCAGTTACAGTATTAACACTTGTAGTAACAATTAGGTTTCCGTTATTTATGTTAATTCTATTGTGTCCAGAATACTTCATTATTATGTCATTCGGATTTGAATTTGCTTTTACAATCAAATCATATTTAATGCTTTCGGAGTTATTATAAAAAATCAAATCTATTCCGTCATAAATATTTTTTTGAATAACAGTATTGAAATGAGCTACATTTTTTGTCCATGAATTTGGTTGTCCAATAAAGTAGTTTTCAAAAAAGAAGGATTTATCCAGAAGCTGTGTTTCTATATTTTTATTAGCATTAATAAAATCAACAGAATAAGCATGTAGATCAATGTTTGATTCCTCACCAACTTTTTTATGAAAATTTTTTAGCTGTTCTTGATTGTAAAAACAATAAGTAAGCTTAGCTTTTTCGATAAATAAAGCCCCTCCAAAAACATTCTTTTTTGCAATTATATTGCTTAAAAACTGCCCCTTATTTTCTATAAATCCTTCGGCAATAATAAAGCATGGAAAAACAAAAGTAAAAATTAGAAATAGTAATGTTTTGGCAAAATATTTTTTGATCATTCGAAAATTATATATTACTATTTAATATAGTCATAAGACTATCTTTTACAGTCATATAATCCTTTCTATTTTCTTTACTTATTGGTTCTCCTGGTGGTAACTTCTGCTTATACGGATCTACTTGTTTGCCATTTTTCCAAAATCTGTAACAAACGTGTGGGCCTGTTGCTAATCCTGTGCTTCCAACATATCCTATAATGTCTCCTTGTTTTACATAAACACCTTTTTTTATCCCATTTTTTATTTTAGACATATGTAAGTATTGAGTTGTATAAGTGCTATTGTGCCTTACCTTTACATAATTTCCATTATTTCTTGTGTATGTGGCCGCGACAATTGTTCCATTTGCTGTTGTCATAATCGGAGTTCCTTTAGGAGCCGCATAGTCAGTCCCAAAATGCCCTTTCCATTGCCCTGTTACTGGATGTTTTCTATTTTTACTATATCTAGAACTAATTCTGTAAAAATTTAATGGTGCTTTTAAAAATGCTTTTCTCAGTGTTTTGCCTTCTTCGTCAAAATGTTCACCATAATTATTTTTATCCTCATAATAAAAAGCATAAAAATTTTCATTCTTATGTGTAAATTCCGCTGCAATAACCCTGCCTATTCCAATGTATTTACCATTTGCATAATTATTTTCATAATACACTTTGTACGTATCTTCTTTCTGTATCTTAAAAAAATCAATTGTCCATGCATACATTTCTGACATTTTTTGAGTCAGTACAGGACTTACACCCTGTCCCTCAACAGATTCAGAAAGTGAAGAGTTTATTGTTCCCGAAGTAACCTTCAGCTTAGTGAGAACATCGTATTTTCCTTCGTAGACATTTGGTTGTTTTGTAAAATCAAAAACTATATAAGTAATTTTATCACTTAACTCATAGATAAAATATTGAAGAGTTTCAGCAGAATCTCTATCACATATTAGTGTATACGGATTTCCAGAATTAATTGTTCGAACATCAAAAATATCTTTTGATTTATTTACAACTTCAGCAATTTGAGGGTGATCAATATGGTTTGAATACAATATCTGTCCAAGAGTCTGACCATCTTTTACCGTTTCATTATAAACTTTAAGTGAATCTACAAGAATTCCAAACATATACTGTGGTTCTTGATTCTTAATTTCTGTATTCTCTTTATCCGTTGTGTGCTCCTTATTAAACAAACTATATGTAACCAAAAATAAAATGAATAAAACAACAAATGATTTAAAATATTTTTTCATAGCTGCAATTTATTGATTTATGTGTTGAAAATAAACTATGGTAAAATCAGTTATTGACAATTTTATTTTAAATATTATAAATACTTATTAGCAAAAGATAAGAGCTTATCCTCCTCAAAGATTTTACTCATTAATTGATATGAGTGGTGAAGACCATATTCTTTTTCTGATTCTGGAACAGAAATAGCTGGGTTGCCAGTTAAATTTGCCAGCACCGTATAAATGTCTTCTAAATACATTTGAGTTGGGTCAGTAATTTCATTTCCAATTGGAAAGGCAACATGTGGTGTGGTAGGGCTTAAAATAAAATCATAATTTGAAAAAATTTCTTCAACATTTTCCTTAATTATTCTTCTGATTTTTTGTGCTTTTGTAAAATATGCATCATGATATCCCGAACTTAAAACAAATGTTCCTAACATAATTCTTCTTTTAACCTCATCACCAAATCCCTGAGTTCTGGTATTTATATATGTTTCTTCAAGACTTTCAGAATTTTCTGCTCTATAACCATAATTTATCCCATCAAATCTTGATAGATTTGATGATGCTTCTGCTGTAGATAAAACATAATAAGTTGGCACTAAATAATCAAGATAAGGAAAAGAAACGGATTCTACAATATGACCATTTTTTTGAAGATCATTTACTTTTTTCAAAAACTTTTCTTTAATTTTTTTGTCTAATCCTTGATGGTCTATGCATTCAGACATATAGGCAATTTTCATTTTTTCTGATGAAGCATTAAGCTTTGAATATGCAGGTACAGTTCTTTTAGAGGAAGTGGAGTCATTTGAATCATGACCAGAAATTACTTCAAGAACAAGCGCTGTATCATAAACATTATTTGCTATTGGGCCTATTTGATCAAATGAGGATGCATAAGCAATTAAACCAAAACGAGAAACTCTAGAATATGTAGGTTTTATACCAACAACTCCACAAAAAGAGGCTGGCTGTCGGATTGATCCACCAGTGTCACTACCTAGGGCTACAAGACAAAGTCCTGAAGCAACAGCTGCTGCTGATCCGCCAGAAGATCCACCAGAGACTTTTGTAATATCATTAGGGTTTTTTACGGGGCCATAAACTGTGTTTTCATTAGCACTACCCATTGCAAACTCATCACAATTAAGCCTACCAATAACAATGGCGCCTTCTTCAATTAATTTGTTGACTACGGTTGCACTGTATAAAGATTTAAAATCTTTTAAGATTAAAGAAGAGGCGGTGACCACATGATTTTTATAGCATATGTTATCTTTAATACCAATAATTAGTCCGGAAAGCCTCTTTTTTTTATTATTTAAAATGTCGCGATCAACAATTTTTGCTTGTTCGTATGATGATTCATCAAAGGTTTCTATAAAAGCATTATAATTATCATTGGTTTTAATTTCATTTAAATAAAACCTAACCAGTTCTTCGCAGGTAAATTCATTATTAAAAAGTCTGGCTTGCAGATCTTGAAACGAACGAAATACTTTCAATTTAATATTTAATTTTCTTCGGTTTTATCCTCTGATTCGTTTTTTCCTTTTTTAAATTCATTTATTCCCTTTCCCAAACCCTTCATTAGTTCTGGAATTTTTTTTCCACCAAACAACAAGAGAACTACAAGGGCGATTAACAACCATTCTGTTCCTCCCATGGTAAATAATAAAATTGATTTCATAAAAGTAATTTTTGATGTTTAAACAAAAGTAGCCAATTTGTTTTAATTTGCTTTAAAAAGCCACAAAGATGGGTCTAGCTTTTCATAACCTTGCCAAATTTCAAAATGCAATTCTGTCTTGCCTTCTCCACTATCTGTCAATACTCTTCCTATTTTCTCTTTTGTTAAGACTTCATCTCCTAGCTTAACAGTAACTTCTTTTAATCCAGAATAAACTGTAAAGTATTCACCATGATTAATTAATACTGCCTTTCCCTCCCCTTTAATAAAGAATATTCGCGAGACTTTTCCTTTAAAAACGGATCTAATGATGGTATTTTCACTGGTTGCAATATTTATTCCATTATTAAAGGTTTCAACATTGCCAAATACTGGGTGTTTTTGTTTTCCAAAGTAACTAACTATTAATCCCTCCTCAAGTGGCCAGGGCATATTTCCTTTATTAGAACTAAATTGATCAGATAAAAGTTTTGCCTCAGGTGTTAAAGTAATAGCTGAATTTTCATCTTTAAGCTTTTCTCTTGCTATTCTAATTTCTTCCTCGATAATTTTCTTAATTTTTTCTTCTATTTGTTTAGCTTTTTTTTGCTGATCCTTTATTTTTTTGAGAAAAATCTTTTCAGATTTTTGTAAGTTAGAAACAACATCTTTTTTCTCTTGCTTAGAAGATAAAACTTTATTTAGATTTTTCTTTTTTTCCTCAATCAAAGCTAGGCTTTCTTCTTTTTTCTTAGTAATCATCTCTTTTTGTTTTATTAGACGTTGAGAAGTGGCGGAAAGACTATCTTGAGATTTTTGAATTTGAAGCGCTTGAGATTTTCTTAATCGAGAATATTCGCGTAAATACAGTACTCTTTTATATGCTTGATTAAAAGTTTCTGAAGACATTATAAACATTAAATTATTTCTGTCGTTTTTATTTTTTTGCAATGAATAAAGCATTTTTCCATACTCCTTTTTTAATGCAATTATTTCACTGTCTTTTTGGTTAATTTGATTTTCAGTTAATTTAATTTTATTCTCAAGTTTAATGATTTGCTTTTTTGTTAAATTAAGTTCAATATTCGATATTTTAATAAGCCTTTCCTGACTACCTATTTTTTTATCTAAATAGTTAATGTATTGTAGTGAATTCTTTTTGTTTTCTTTTGTCTTTTCTAACAATGAAGAGGTGTAGGATATTTCTTTTTCTATTGATTGTTTTTGTTGTTTTAATTGCTGTTTGTTTTGAGATAGGCAAAGCATAGGTATTAAAATAAAAACAAAAAATATTCTATTTAATCTTTTCATATGTTTCTGGAATTTTAAAAGAAACCTTGTCTATTTCTCTTGGTTGTATTTTGTTGTATAAAAGCTCAACGCTTAGCTTAGGTTTAGAAATAATTATATTTAATCGTTTAGCATAATTATCTAAAAAATCAGAATATTCTATTTTCAAATTTTGATTTTGAGAATAGTTAATATTAATTTGATTGATGAATTCATTTTCGCTACTTATAAAATAAGAAACTGAGTCTGTTTTGTCAGTAATAAGTATATCATTAATATTAACCAAATGTGTAGCATTATAAAGGTGGGACTCTTGGTTTTCTTTTTTTAATTGCACAGGGATTTTTACTGTATTTGATAAAAAATTTTGAATATCATAATATGATAGAGGAGTCCCTATTTCTTTTTTTAATTGACCAATAGGCTGGGTTGACCAAGTTGAATTAGTCCTATTAATCAAGTATAATGAGTCTGGTGTAATCATTATTCTATTAATTTCACCAATTATTGGCGCACTTATTGACGCCCATATTAAACTATCTTTTCGAATTTTTAAAGAAACTCCTAATGAAACTTTATCATTGTTTGACAAAATTTTAATCTTCCCCTTAAGATAAAGCCAGTTAGAATTAATTTGATTAGAATTTATTTTGTCAATTATTTGGGTGACATTAATAGACTCTAGCTCATGGACAACATTTTTTTTTATCCCGCAAGAAGAAATAAAAAACAAAATCCAAACAATATAAATCTTATTCCAACAAATCTTCATTATTAATTTTTTTGTTGAGCAAATCCGACCCCTCACTAATAGATTTTGCTCTTTTCCACTGATTAACTGCTTCTTGCTTTTTACCTAATTTAAATAATATATCACCATAGTGTTCAATTATTACTGCACTTTTATCTCCTCCATTTTTAATTGCCTTCTCAATCCACTCTAATGCACTTTTATATTCTTCTAAACAGTATAAAATCCATGCGTACGTGTCCTGATATGTTCCGTTATTTGGATCTAATTCATTACATCTTTTTGACATTGTTTTTGCCTTTTCAAGATTTTTTTTGCGAAGAGACAAATAATAACTATAGTTGTTTAGTACAATTATATTATCTGGGTTTTTTTGTAAAACTAGCTCATATAAAGAGTCTGATTTTTCATAAAGATTTAAAGAATTATATACGTCTGCTAAAGATGTTTGAAACTCATTATAAAGAGCATCATTATCAAAAACATATTCAACACCTGTTTCTAAAATATCTCTAGCAATATTATAATTTTTAGTATATGAGTTTGACACACCATTAAAATAATAATAAAGTGGCTCTGTTGGATAATACATAAGTGCTTTTTCACTATATATTAAAAGCGAATCAAAATTTGAATCCTCAACGTCTAAAAACAAAATTTGTGTCCAAACAGGCTTAATGTTTTGTTTAATTTCAACGGATTTTTTATAGTATTTTTTTGCCAATTCTTTATTTGCTGTTGCATAATATAAATCACCATATAATGCATATGTCTCTGCATTATTAGTGTAAATAGAGTCTAATACGTTTACTAATTCGAAGGCTTGATTTTTTATTGTATCATTTTCGTTTACAATTGAAAGATAGGATACTAAAATTGTAAGTTTAGTTTCGATATTTACTTTGTCACTTATAAAAGCTTTTTTTAGTTGCTGGTATGATTTAGTAAGATCTCCATTATCTCTATAAAAATTGGCTAGTGTTAGACTTAACTGTCCATTGTTAGGATCCTTAGCAGATATGTGCTCATAAATTTTCATTGCTTTATCCTGCTTGTTTGCCAAAATATATGCTTCGGCCAAAATTTGCAGAATCTCAATATCGTCAGGGAATTGAGCAGACAAATCTTCCAGAGTTTTCGTGGCTTTAGAAAAATTCTTTAATTGCAAATAAAGCTTGTGTTTTTGCATTGAAAGCATTTTTTCAATACCTTTTTTTTCTTCTAAATTGTCATATACCTTTATAGCCTTTAAGTAGTTTTCATCGTAAATATATGTGTCGGCTAATTTGTAATAATTAAACTCATTGTTTGGTTCAAGATCAATAATTTGATTATAAATTTTTGCAGATTCATTGTATTGTTGATTTAAAAATAAAATTTCAGCATGATTTCTTAAATACCAAATATTTTTTGGTTCATTTTCAATTGTTACATTTGAGTGTTCGAGTGCATCAAATACTTGGTTTAAATTTTTATTTAGCAACGAAAGTTGGTAATATGCTTCTGTAAAGCTTGGTTTTTTTTCAATACATTTTTCAAATAACGTTATTGAGTGTTCATAATTCTCTAAAGATTTTTGCTTAAGGGCATTGAAAAAAAGGTTATTAAGATTAAGGCTTTCTTTCTCTTTTTTTTCTTTTGTGTTTGATTTACTCTGGTTTTTTTCAGGATAAAAACTCTTCCATTGGCCATATGAAGCACTGCATGAAAAAGCTAAAAAAAAAGAAAATATAAGCTTCTTTAACATTTATTTGATTTCACAATAATCTCCAACACTAACCTCCTGCTGAATATTAGGCCCATTATATAAAACATGGTTGCCAATCATTGAATTTTTAAGAATTGCATTACTTATTTCTGTGTTTTGTTGAACAATTGCACTTGTAATTTTACTGTTAACGATTATTGTGTTTTTTCCAACAGATACATTTGGGCCTACAGTTGAATTCTTAATAATCACGCCAGATTCAATAAAACATGGTTGTATAATATTACTGTCAGAAATTTGAGCGCCACTATCAATAAGATTTGTACTTTTATTATGATCTAAAACCCTTTCACATGTAAATACAGTAGCATCCTTATTTCCACAATCAAGCCACTCGTCAACCTCTCCTGTAGTAAATTTCATGCCCTTGTTTTTCATGTTTTCTAAAGCATTTGTTAACTGAAACTCTCCTTTATCTTTAATGTTATTATCTATTAAGTATTGAAGTTCTTTTTCTAGATTTTCCCCGCTTTTAAAATAGTAGATTCCAATAATTGCTAGATCAGAAACAAAAACCTGTGGCTTCTCTACAAATTCTGTGATTACGTTTTCTTTATCAACCTTTACAACGCCAAATGCAGAGGGGTCATCAATTTTATTCACCCATATTATTCCGTCATTACTTTTTTCCAATTTAAAATCTGCCTTAAAAAGAGTGTCAGCAAATGCCACCACAACATTTCCTTTTAAAGTACTTCTTGCACACAATATAGCATGTGCGGTTCCTAAAGGCTGTTCTTGATATACTATTTTTCCTTTTGCTCCTAAATTTGATGCAATGGACAACAAGTTCATTTCTACCTCTTCTCCAAAGTCCCCTATTATAAATGCTATTTCATCAATCTTTTCGTCACAAACATTTACAATGTCTTCAACTAATCTTTGTACAATAGACTTACCAACAAAAGATATGAGAGGTTTGGGTGTGGTTAAAGTATGTGGGCGCAATCTTGAGCCTCTTCCAGCCATAGGAATAATTATGTTCATTTAAAAAAGTTTCGGTGTTTTTGTTTCTTTTACTTTAGGTCTTTCTATCCAATAAATAATAGATACATAAACAGTAATGGTTAATAAATTCAATATAAATGTAAAATTAGTATAATTCAAAATGAAATAAGTAGAAATCATTAATAAAAAATATAAAAATAATCTCTTAATATTATACGGAATTGGATAGTGTTTTTTGCAGAGATAAAACGAAACTACAGTCATCAAAAAATAGCATGCTAAAGTTGCTATTGCACATCCAACAAAGCCGATTTTTGGAATTAGAAAGTAATTTCCAACTAGTGTTATTACTGCTCCAAATATTGCTATATATGCGCCATAAAGTGTTTTTTCTGTTAGCTTAAACCATATAGACAAATTATAATAAATGCCTAGGAAAAAATTTGCAAGAAGAAGTATTGAAACTACTAAAAAACCTCTTTGATCATGATAATTAGATCCTAAAAAATTAATAAAGAAATCGTAAAAGGTAGTTACTATCAAAAAGATAACTGAAATAACGATTACAAAATATTTCATAACATCAGCATATATTTTCTTTGAATTAACCTCTCTTTCTTGTGCAAAATAAAACGGTTCGGCAGCAAATCTAAACGTTTGAATGAACAGAATCATAATAATTGATAACTTATAAAAAGCACCATAAAGACCTATTTCTTTGGAGGCATTAAGATTATCTGGCAAAAGATATTTTAATAAAATTCTATCGATTGTTTCATTAGTAATTCCTGCTAATCCGGCTATTAAAAGGGGGGAGGCATAAATCATCATTTTACCCCACAACTTCTTATCAAAAATCCATACAGAATTAATCATTTCTGGCAACAACATTAGAATAGTTACCACAGATGCAAAAAGATTGGCTACAAAAATATATCCAACACCAACTGAAGATGAATAAACTGAATTAACAAAATTTAAAGACGGTAAATTGTTTTCAATTGCATATGGACAATAAATAATAAAAAACAAATTCAGGCCAATATTTACAAAAATATTTACTAACCTAATAAGCGCAAAACGTGTGGCTTTATTTAATGCTCTTAGCTTCGCAAATGAAATAGATGATATCGCGTCTAGACCAATTATAATAGCAAACCATTTTACATATTCCTGATTATTTGGGTACCCAATAGAAGAGGAAATACTTTCACTAAAAGTGAACATTGAAACAATAAACAAAAGCGAGGTAAATAATAATGATATTAGAGATGTACTATAAACGACTCTATTATTTTTTTCTGTTTGAGAAAACCTAAAAAATGCTGTTTCTAAACCGTAAGTTAGAATTATAACTAAAAAAGCTACATATGCATATAGTTCGGTTACAACACCGTATTCTTCAGGCAAGAAATACCTTGTGTATAATGGAACCAATAAATAATTAAGTAGTCTTCCAACGACACTACTTAGTCCATAAATAGCTGTTTGACCTGCTAATTTTTTAAGTGGGTTCAATTAAAATTTGGTTTTCTTTTTTCTAAAAAAGCATCAGTTCCTTCTACAAAATCTTCTGTTTCAAAACAACTAGCAAACAATTCAATTTCTGAATTAAATCCATTTGTTCCATCATGATAACATGCATTAATTGCTTTTATTGCCCTGCTTATTGCTTGTGAAGAGTTTTTATTTATCTTACTTGTAATCCTTCCGCATGCCTCCAGTAATTGATCCTGAGGGCAAACATGGTTTACAAGACCATAATTTAATGCGTCATTTGCGCTAATCATTTTTCCTGTTAATATCATCTCTGTTGCAAGTCCCTTGCCAATTAATTGAGGAAGTCTTTGAGTTCCTCCATATCCAGGAATAACACCTAAGGTAACTTCTGGAAGACCTAGCTTGGCATTTTCTGATGCCAATCTAATATGACACGACATAGCTAGTTCCAGTCCTCCTCCTAAAGCAAAACCATTTATGGCTGCAATAAAAGGTTTTTCTGACTTTTCAATTAAGTCAAATAAATTTTCATGTCCATTTTTTGACAGTTTATAACCCTGTTCTTTATTAAATAATTTAAACTCTTTAATGTCGGCTCCTGCAACAAACGCTTTATTTTCAGCACCGGTAATGATGACAGATTTAATATTGCTATCAGTGTTTATGTTTTTAATACAATCTGATAATTCACTAATCGTTTCGTTGTTTAAAGAATTTAAAAATTTAGGTCTATTAATTGTTATCAGACAAGTCTTTTCTGATATTTCTGATAGAATATTCTTGTAATCCATTTATTTGCTTTTTACAAATATATAGATTAAGAAAGTTAAATTAAATGAAGGGTTATAATTTTTCTTTTTCGTAGGTGTATAAGTAAGCTGGCTTATGAGCAACGCCTTCTTGCTTTTCTTTTGTCTTTTTTATAACGCTTATTTTTGAAATATTCTTTCTAAAATTTCTTTTATCTAATTTTTCATCTAACAATATTTCATATATATATTGCAATTGAGACAATGTGAATTTAGACGGTAACAGATTAGAAATAATTTTATGATCTAGCTGCGTTCTTAGGTATCTTAAACCGCTACTAATTATCTCATTGTGATCAAAAGCAAGATCCTCAGGTATTTTGTCCAGATCAATCCACTCAGCATCTAAAGCAAAAGAAGATGCTTGAGGAACATAATCTTCCATCTTTACCAATGATAAATAGCCGACGGTAACAACACGTTCCTTGGGGTTTTTTCTATACATGTTAAGCCATGATTGGTCTTTAACGTCCTTAGTTCTAAATGGGTCTCCAAAAGCTTTAAATTGTTTCAAATAAAGATTGTTTAAAGAAGTAAGGTTTTTTAATATCCTTTTTGCACCTGAAAGAAGATCTTCATCATTATCTAAAAGATCTCCAGGAATAGCATATTGTATATCTCCTTTTTTATTAATTACTTTTTTAATTAGCAGTATTTTTAGTTTTTGATCGTCGTCAAAACCTAGAATTACACAGTCAACAGATAAATTAATTAATGACATTATGTTTGTTGTTTGTTGTTGTTTTTTATTTAACGTAAAACGGGATATTAGCCGTTGCTACGTTGTTGTAATCATCCTTCACATATACATAAAACCGATATGCCCCTGATCTTGAAGGAGATTTTATTTTAATAAACTCCTTTGATTGATCTATAACTTTATAATCTAGCGCCTTCATTCCTGCTTCAAAATCACCTCCAGCTTTTTTATCAGTGCTTTCTGGCATTAATTCGTATACAAATGTTAATGAATCATTTTCAAAATCTGATACATTTATTTCAAATAAACATTCCTTTCTCTTTCCCACTTTAATACTCTCATATTTTGTCTTTCCATTTAGCAAAAAAGTATTTAAAAGTGGGGCTTTATTTTTATTGGGGTTTTTAGCCCAGTATGAATTTAGGACATCTATACTTTCTGTTCCCCTACCATCTTTAGTAAAAATTCCATACCATGTAGGTGTTACCTCTTGTTTATATCCCCATAAAAAGGAATAGCTTCCTAAACAAAGTTCACTATCCTCCAAAATATGAATATAACTATCTTTTCTCATTTTTGCTTTTTGAGAGCTATTTGCCTCAACTGCTTCCCCCCAACTAACCATAGGAGATTCCCAATGTCCATAAGGACCCCATTCTGTTACCATATATGGTTTTTCCCATCCGTACTTTCTTACCTGATCAGATAATGCACCTATTCCACCATATGTATTTATTCCAAGAATATCAATACTTGGACAAAATTCTTTGATCATCGCGACTTCTGCTACATCAATACCTGCGGTTACAGTCATAGTTGGATGATTTGGATCCAGTCTTTTTATCATCGCAGCAATATCCTCAACTGCATTCCAAACTTTAAAATTTGAATAGAAAAGATCTACTTCATTACCAACAGCCCACATTAATAATGCAGGATGGTCTCGCATTTTAATAATCGCATCTTCAAAGCCTTTCAGTTGTGCCTTGACAGCATATTCATCATTGTAATCAAAGCCATGTCTTTCATGGTTTACCCATAAGCCCATACAAACAGTAAGACCGTGTTTATGAGCGCTATCTAATACAGCTAAACCATCTCCTGTTGCCCATGTTCTGATAGAGTTACCACCAATGTCGGCCAGCTCTTTTAGGTATGTGTCGCCACCAGCACCATTTACATAATAATACCCGCCGTTTCTTAAAAGTTTAAAACCCTCATCTGTTTTAACAATTTCTGTTTTACTATGCCCATTTTGAGCAAAACAAAAAATGCTTGAAAAGAGAAAAAGAAAGAGAAAAAGCTTATTGATCATTTTATGTGTATTAATTGTTTACACTAATTTTTTTGGTGTTTACTGATTCATTAATTGAAGCTTTTAGCATATAAATTCCATTAGGTAGCTTAGAATCTAGTTTTATTAAATAATTATTAGAGTCTAAGTTTTTATTTACAAATGTGGATACTATTTTCCCTTGTATATCAAGGAGCTCCATTTTTACAAAAGAAGGCTGATCTATACTAAAGCTTATAACTGAATTATTTGTTAGTGGGTTTGGATATACAGATAAACCATAATTAACATCAAATTCATTGGTTGAAACAGGTACTGCCGAAAGACCAATATCATCTATATAATAAGTATCCCAATTAACCATTCCTTGGTCAAAAAAGAGGACCACTCTATCCAAACTCATACCGCCGCTTTGGAATGCAGTCAAATCAAAATTGATTTGTTGCCATGTGTTATTTTGCCAAATTCCCTGATTAAAACCAACCACTTCTGTTCCATTATTTTGAAACGAAACATATATAGAGGTTGGTGGGCCGTATACCTTCATATTAAAATATGGTGTTGATCCAATATCAAAGCTACCATTTAAAGGATATGCAATAAAAACATCTTCTCCATTAGCATCTGGATTTCGTGTATATTCTCCACAATATTTACTACTATTAATAGTATTGGTCTCAGGATTATAGGCCTGGTTTAACCACCCGCTCATGTAGTCATAAGAAGCACAAGCAGACGCTGATGGACACATTCCTAGGTTCCAGTGACAATCCCAATTAGCCAGATCCTGTGTTGGATTAACAGTTAAACCATCACATTGATTGCTGAATTCAGGGCCATATAGATTGTCAAAATAATATATATCCCCTGTATTTGTTCCTCCATTAAACAATAATATAACTGATGTCAGGCCTACGTCTGACATAGCAGCGTCAGGCTGTGAGTCAAATATAAGATTAACGGTTTCCCACTGGTTTGTTGTTGTAGTTACGCCCAAATAGATACTATGTCTTCCAACAGGATAATTAGTTGGTCCTGCCAAAGAAGAGTCTTCAAGTGTTATTTGTACTGGTATACCTGGAGCTGGACTGTAAACATCAACACTCATAGTTTTTGTACCATCAACATATGACGAAACATCGTCTATAGGTCCATTTCCTACAATAACCAAAACATCCCAAAGTTCGCCCGGATTTCTAACATATTGAGCACAAATAGGAGAGGTGTTTACAGAATTATTGACATCAGGATTAGCATACCTTGTAGTCATTCCACCGTGTACAAAGTCATAATAACCAACTCTATTTTGTTCAAAGTCATCCCACAATACTTGTGAAGACATGAAAAATGGTGTTGTTATAAAAAATAAAAAGGTAAATATGTTTTTCATAGTTTTAATTTTTAATTAGTTTAATATTATCAATACTTATCTCAGTATTATAGTTAAAAGCAAAATGAATTTGCTTAATTTTTGTTAAATCGACATTGGATTTTCTAATTGGAAAACGATATAGTGGTATTTGTACCCTGTTCCACTTATTGTCTTGTTTTATATCATTCTTATTAATTTGATATGATAGTTTCTTGCCTGTATAATCCTCAAATGAAATTGTAAAGTTTTCTGCTTTATTGGCTTTTAAATCAAATACTAAATCTAATTTCTTTATGTTTCTACTTATATCAGTGTACAACCAGTTGTTCCAGCTGATTCCAAAATCTAACCAATCACAAGAACTAGAGTCTATTTTAACATTAATGTAAGTATTTCTATCCTGTTGTTTTTTAGTACTAAAATTTAAACAGTCTTTAAGATCAATACCCCAAGCTCCTATAAGCTCATCTTGAAATATATTTATTGGACCTATTGAATCATATACCGTTAGATTATCTTCAAGACGTTTGTAATTATGTTCATATGGTACAATTTTAATATTATCTAAATAAACATCAGTTGCGTCATAGCACTGTAATAAGAGTTGCTTAACATTTGTTAAGTCAATCTTGTTTTTGATGTAAGAAAAGCTTTGTAGTGGCACTATCACCCTTGTCCATGATTCATCAATTTTCCCCCCTTCAATACCAAGATAATTAGCTGTTGCATAACACTGATTGTCTGAATAATCCTCAAGAATAAAAACAATAGGTAAGCTAGTGACGTAGCCCTTTTCTACTCGAGCCATAAGTTCTATTGCAGATTTTTCCATTATTCTACTCATATCTTTACCTTGCCAACCATCCCAGCCAATACCCATTCCTATCCATGGACAATCAGGGCTTTTTTCTGTTTTTAGATGTATTGAATTTTTTGGAACTCTTTTTCTTTCTTTTACCTTAACAGTTGGTAGATTATATTTTCTATCAACATCTTCTATTATTTCATACTTTTTCTCATTTGATTTTGCTTTATTGATACTCGCATAGTCAATGCTTGCATCATACGCAGAAAAACTAAACGGATTACAAAACCAATCGTCACTTCCGGTCATACCCCAAACCTCATCACTTCCTCCTGTTGTAAAAATTTCTGTTGAGGTAAAACCATCAATACCCTCTGTATTTTCTACCTCAATATCATAAAGTGTGAGCAGATCAAGGTTTTTGCATGAACTTAAAATAAGAGATAAGAAAAAAATTATTCTTAACATTTTTATTGATTTAGAATTGAACTTCCTTCGCTCCATACTATGTAATCTACATCTGCTTTAGCAAAACCAGATTCTGGATTTGCTAACAAAAGTGTTCTGAAATTACTAATTTTATTGGGCTCTCTTATTGCATTTCCCCCGCTATTCCACTCAAGTATTAAATCACTATATCTATACGATATCATTTTCCAACCGTTCCAATCAACATCAAACTCTACTGCATATTTGTCTTCAGAACTTAAATCATAATATCCGTCTTGATTTTCATCTTCCCAGAACTCTAACTTAAATAATGAGTTTGCTTCATTTGTTGGAGATAGCGTACTGTCTCCATTTATCATAATATTAATATACACATTTTCAGGATTTGCATTAAGTGTTCCCTGCTGATACCAATGATCTGCGTAATAATCAACATATCCTATTAGCCAATCCCAATCACAGGTTCCTTCCTGTACCAAGTATTTGTCAGACTGTCCGGCACCGCCACTTTCAATTTTTTTAAGACATGTAGATTGAAAAAAGTCATAAAAATTAGGATTAAATCCATTTTCAAAATCACTAACCACAAGCTCGCTTCCATTTCCATATGTCTTTGCTGTGCTTATCATATAAGAGCGAGATATTGTGTCGTTATGAGATGGAAATGTTAATAGCACTGAACAATTTTCCTCTTTGAAAAAAGGTAGGGTGGTAACCTCTCCTCTCCACAAACTATTCGTAGCATTAATTTCATTTGATTTTCCAAGTATTACCTTTTGCGCCCCAGAACTAACACCTGTTATTGAAATTTTCCAATCAACAATTTTTGAAAATTTAGCGGTAAAATAAGCTGACTCAGTGTTAAAACTAGCAGAGTCATTTACTATTTGAAATTCTTCAATAATATTAAGTTCTCCGAAAAGATCATTAAGGTTTGGCCCCTCTATTCCTTCTTTTTCACAAGAAAGGAAAGAAACAGAAGCTAAAAGAAATAAATAAGTTAGTTTTTTCATTTTTATAAATTCATATTAAACATAAAGTAAATTCTTGAAAGAGATAGTTGGCTTATCTCATTTGTTCTATCATCAATATCTATTTGGTTGGTTTGTAAGCTAAAATAGATATCCTTAGTAAAATTATATTGTAAGCCCAGCATCAAAATATCTTCTTTTGAGTCATAATCTAATAATTCATAGCCTATGATTTGATCATATTCATCTCTTTGAGCGCCTACTTCATTACCTTTACCACTAAAAGATTTAATTCCACTAATTAATTTGAAGTTGTGAAATAATTCATAGCTCAATCCTGCGCTTAACAATAGTGAATTAAAAGAAATAGATTCAAGTTCTGAACCTCCTCTATTAACTGCTTCAGTATTTAGGGATGCCTCAAACTTTGTTTTATTTTTTAAACCTGTTATTTTATCAATATGGGCGGTGAAAGAAAGGCCGGCAGATAGCATAGATCTTTTTTCCTCTGTTCCTTGTCCAATTATTTCCTGAAAAAATGCCATGTCTGCAACTGCTAAAATTGAACCTTCATCATTTTTATAATCAAAAAGAAAATCTACACCTGCTCTGTTAGGTGTTGCTTCTCCATATGGTGATATAGCGCTGTACAAAGTATTGTATTGCATTAGCGATGTTGACAATTTGTGATTGTATATATTAGGGTCTGATGTTATATCTAACATACTAACAGGCCTTAAAATTGAATTATTAGTGTAATAAGCATAGGTTGATGGTGAGGAAATATAATTCACCCTTCTGCTTTGAGCTCCGGCACTTCTAAATTCGGTATCTACATATCTAAAACCAAATGAAGACTTAAAGTTTTTAGTTATGGCCTTTAGGTTTGCTTTAACAAACCCTCCTGATGTTTCAAATATAGTTGATCCATTATTTTTTTCCCAACCTCTAATTGATCCTCCAAAATCTAAGCTTAATCTGTATGTTAAAGAATTGATTTTCTTAGAATACTTTAGTTGTAAATTAGTTACTGGATTGTAGTAGGTTGCTGTATCTAGACTAGAGCTTTGTACTTCAAAAGCATTAACATGATTAATTGCAAATACAAGGCTATTTTCAAGTTTTATCAAAGAGGTTCCTCCAAGCATTAAAAGTTCAGGCTCTCCTAACCATTGTACCCCTCTTACTCTACTTGCAAACATATCTGCTTCAACTGAATTAATTGCATTATAAAAAGTGTAAGAAAAATTTGTTTGTAACCCTTGCATTCTCCAATAATTATCCAAATAAAAATTTTCATAATTTATAAGGTCTCTGTAGGCTTGAAAAACACTAGGTTCATGTTTTGAAAGTTCTTGATCAAAATTATTAAGAGTAAAGGATGTTTGTTTTAGGTACATATCCCCAAGATTAAAGCTAACCCTTTCATTTAGAATTCCTCTTACTGAAAGACGTCTTAAATTTACGTATGAGCCAGAACCCCACATATACCCAAAGTCATTTTTAACTCTAATTTCAGAAAATATTTCTATTTGATCATTCGGTGTAAAATGCATACCCAGATCTATTGCGGTATAACCTTCTCCCTCGCTTCTAGTAGAAGTTGTGTCTATATCTTTAAGATCACCACTTAGAGCATCTCTGTAAAACATTGCTCTTGAATTTCCATCATACCAAACCTTTTGGTTAATTTGCCCAAAACTTAGAATAGGCAATAAAATCAATAAGAAAATAATTTTTTTAAATAAATTTTTCATTAGAAGTTAATTTTTAGTTCTATTGTTGTTTCGCTTCCCTTAATATTTGTTTCTATAAAATTTTTGTCTTTAAAACTAAACCTACTATGTCTTAAAAACAAAAATGCTCCATCGTGTAATTGAATATCAAGACCAAAGCCTAAGATCTGTCCAATTTGATCTCTTGCCTTGTATGTTGGGACATATCCTTGCTCACCAAGATCAACTCCAAGAGCGCTAATAGGGAAGGGGTCGTATGTGTCTAGCTCTGTTTTATCATTAGCCACCACTCTTTCTAATGCGTGTTTTAAAACAAGAGACATGTTAGGAGTTAATGAATAACAAACATCAAATTGATGATTAAATTGTCTGATAAAAGCATCTTCTGAAAAAGTTGGAAGTACACTAAAATAATCCTGGGCCGTGTTATAATTTGTTAGTGAAAAAAGATATAAATCTTTGTTAAACAATCTTGTTTTATATTTTATATGTAAATCAGAAGAGCAGTAAAATTTATCAAAAAGAGGTGCTCCCAAAGAATCTACAAGTAAACTATCCGTTACTGGAACATTCTCATATACTCCTCTATAATAAGAATTCAGATGGCCGTATGGGCCATATCCAGTACTGAAGTATGATATCCTAGAAAGAATAAGACCTGTAGAAATATGATTATAGGAAAAGATTGAGTTGATTCTAGACAGTTCAGAATAAAACCCAAAGCCACCAGAAACACTGAAATCATTAACCTCAAATTCTGTGTTAACACTGAACCCCTCTCTATTATTTGCTAAATAACCAAGGCTAGAAACTGGCCCTCCAAATCCAGTCATAATTGTTGGGTCTGCCCCTTCTTCGATAACTGTTGTTTGAACAAGGTCTGACACAGATGTGTTGGTAAAAGACGAGTTTACATTAACAGCTTCAGGAGCAATCCTGGCATACTGTATTCGAATTGGAACCAAAGTATATTCTTTTGGAGAATGAAGATTTACTATTATAGCCTCTCCACTTGAACGCTCAACATTTGCCGATTCATATGAACCAATTCCAATCTCGCCAAAAAGAGAAAGTCTTTTAATATTATATACAAATTCAAAGCTAGAAATATCAAAACTCCTTTTAAGGTATGAAGTAGAGTCAGTTGCAGTTTTTGAACTAAAATAGTTAAGAGAAAAACTATTTCTTTTTGGGCTTGTTTTGTTAAATCTTAAACCAAAACAATAGTCATCCTTGCCAGGAGCAACAATATTTGCTATATTATTTTGTGTCTTTCCTAAGATTCCTTGAAACGAAACTCCATCAGCAAACCACCACGGAAAACTATTTCCACTAAATGTAATTCCTTGAAATGCAACGTTTCCAAAACGTAAATCTTGATCAATTGCTCCTTGCTCATAGTATTTTTTATAACGATCTACGGCATTTTTATTTAATGGGTCATAAGGAGCTCTTTCAAACAAACTATAACGCAAGTATCCCTCTTCAGCCCAAACAGTAAGTTTACTTTGTCTATACCATGAAATTCCCCCAGCATGTACCTTAAACTTACCAAAATCTGATTCTAAAGTAGAATAAAAATTAGTACCAAGATTAAGTGAAATAGAGCTGTTTTCAAAATTCCCATCAAAAGAACTATTTAGCATTAGATCTGTTCCAAATGTAATGTTTCTTTTTGCTGTTCCTCCAATTGCTAATAGCATCATTGGTTCTCGATAACCAGTACCAACAGAAATTGTTGTTTGTTGGGGAAAAACTCCGCTATAATAACTAGTGATATCTAGGGGGTACATGGTTGGTAAATCTCTTACAAAACCTAAAAACCTGAAATACCCCCCAAACTTTATATTTGATACAGGGTCTTTAATTGAAAGGGTTGCGCTCTTATATGCATTTTTTTGAACAAAAGTAGTATCCTTAACCTTTATTTGTGCATTTGTAGTTGAAACAAAAATTACAAAAACAAAAAAATAACAGGATAATATTTTGAAACCCTTTGTCATAAAATTATTTTAGGCTAAAGGTAGATTCAAGATTATTAATATAAAAAGAATGTTTACCTGCTTCATTTACCCAAACATTATCAATATTATAAAAGCCTAATTCTTCAATATCTACTGTAAATGAAACTGTTTTAGTTTCTCCTGGTTCAAGTGATATTTTATTATAACGAACAAGCTCTTTTAAGGGTGGAGAAATTGTTGCAACATGATCTCTGCTATAAAGTTGCACAACTTCCTTACCTGATATTTTACCTGTATTTTTCACATCAACAGTTACGGTAATTTCTTTTTCAGAGAGTGAATATGCGTTCTTACTTATATTCATGTTTGAATACTCAAACTTTGTATAGCTTAAGCCGTGACCAAAATTATATTGTGGATTGAAAAAATCATTTTTCCAAGTATTTGCATTAATAACTTCTGATTGCTTATGATCATAATGCATAATTACCCCGCTATATCTTGGATATGTATATGGTAATTTTCCGCTTGGGTTTATTTTTCCAAAAATAATATCTGCTAATGCCACGCCTCCCTTGTCTCCTGGAAGGTAACATTGAATAACAGCGTCTGAATAAGGTTCAATTTCTGAAATAATTTTGGGTCTTCCCTCAACAAGAACCAAAACAATCTTAATACCTGTTTTTGATAAGCTTTTTACAATTTCTTGCTGTTCTTTTGCTAAATCCAGATGATATATATCACCCGGTCTTTCCGTTGAAGGGAGTTCTCCAACGCAAACAATAGCAACATCATATTTTGAAGCGTTTTTAACAGCAGATTTTAAATCAAGAGAGTAAAAGTCTGCCTCATCACCATCAACCATTTTCATTATAGAACCCTCATATAAATCGCAAGAACTGGCGCTTATTTTTATTGCTTCATAAATGGTTGGGTTATTGCTGTTGTTATATTTTGGATCTACACCCTGCCAAGTATGTGTCCAAGCCCCATTTAAACAATTTAAACTATTTGCGGTAGGACCAATAACCATTACTTTAGATGATGTTTTTATAGGCAAAATATTTTTGTCATTTTTTAATAATGTTATAGATTCTGCTGCTGAAAGATATGCTTTTTGCATATGCTCTTTTGATGCGAAAGAAGGGTAGTCTTCTTTTTTAGTATATGGTCTTTCAAATAAATCTAACCTATATTTAACACGCAATATTCTTCTAACTGCATCATCTAATCTTTTTTGGCTTACACGCCCCTGCTCAACAAGTCCTGTAAACTCTTGGCAATAGGTTTTATATTGAGGATTATTTGGAACCATACTCATATCAACACCTGCATTAATTGCTGTAGCTATAGCATCTTTTATTGTTGAATCTGTTTGAGCAACCTTATAAAGATTAATAAAATCTTCCCAGTCAGAAACCGCAAAACCAGCAAAACCCCACTCTTCTTTCAAAACATCTGTTAGTAAATGTTTATTAGCATGACCAGGTATTCCATTTACCTCTCCACTGTTAATCATAACAGTTAAAGCCCCGTTTTTAATAGATTCCTCAAAAGGAGGAAGATGATGTTCAAGCATTGTTCGCTCTGGAATGAGTGCTGGAGTTCTATCTCTTCCTGTTCGCGGAAAGCCATATCCAACATAGTGTTTTAAACATGCAGCAACGTGATTTTCATCTATCGATGTGCCTCCTTGGTATCCATCAACTATTTGTGAACCTAAAGTTTTAGCTAGATATACATCCTCTCCAAGAGTTTCAAAAAACCTAGACCATATTGGCTTTCTGCCTAAATCAAGTACTGGTGAGAAATTCCATGGAACTCCAGATGCTCTTGTTTCGTATGCAGTAATTCTTCCCATCTCTCTTGCCAAAGAAGTATCCCAACTAGCTGCCAATCCAATTTCTTGAGGAAAGAGCGTGCTTTTTTGGATGTAGGTTGCGCCATGAATTGCATCAACTCCATAAATTACAGGTATTTTAGTACTAGACTTAGCAGCTACATCCTGTATTGTTTTTACTATTCCATTCCATTTTTCTAATGTAAATGTGTGATTTGAAACATTTAAAATTGAGCCAACCTTGTATTTATTTATAGCTTCATCTAATTTTTCTAAATCTATTTGATGTGGTTCAATAAGCTTATTAGCTGCATCTTTTTTTAGAATAGCGTCTAATGTTATTTGGCATGTTTGTCCTACTTTTTCTTCCAAAGACATTTGACTGATCAATGCGTCTATTTTTCTTTCATGTTCAGGGTTTAGCTCAAAAGATAAATTAGTCTGTTTTCCACTACATGAGGCTAATAAAAAAACAAATAACAGAATTGGTGTACATAATTGTTTCATAAAACTTATTTTAAAATTTGTATTTTTTGGGTGTACTGATCTTCTTTTGAAGATAGTACACATTGATAAAAACCAAAAGGAAGGTGTTTAAGATTAATTGTTTGTGTGTTTTCTAAGGAGTTATTTTCATATACTATTTTTCCTAAAACATCAACAACTTTTAAATCAGAAAAATTATTACTATTTAAATTAAAAAACCCAAAGCTAGGATTGGGGTATAATAAATTTGATTTCTTATTATTTTCACTAATTTCTGAAATAATAATTGAGCTACAGGTAGGCACGCAGGCATTCCATTGTGGGCAGATAACTACATTTTCATCCACCTCAAGAGTTCTATTAGTATATTGAGCATTTCCATTTGTACATGCCCATCCTGGATCAAGAGGTTCTGTTATTGCCCAATTATCAGCACTAAACTTAAATTCATAATACCCTTCTAACATAGTAACTTGTTTTTCCCATATTCCATCCCCATCAGGATCTTCCATTTGCCAACAATTTCCACACCAACCGTTAAATGTTCCATTTACTTCTGGAATATTAAATGAAGAAGAAACGTTATTCATATCTACCCTAAAGGTAACCTGGTATTCACAGCTCCCATTGGATATTGTTGCTAACGAATTATAATTAAGGGCTTGGGGGTCTTTACAACCAACTACTCCATTATTTTCATATATTTTAATATAATCAACCTCTATTTGAGAAGGGAAAACAGTTAAGGAGTTTGGACCACTTTGGGTAATTGCTAAATTTAAGATTAAATACCAGTCATTGGAATTGAATGGCCAAGTGTGTTGGTTTGGAATTGTTGGGTAACTTGTAGGAGATACTTGATATACTTTTACCCCGTCTACGTACCATGCAATATAATCCTCATCCCATTCAATACCATAAAGATGAAAGCTTGATGAATAATTTCCTGTTTGGCTCTGATGTTGAAACGATTGATAAAAGGATTGTCCAGGACAAGATCCAACATGAGCCGCTCCGGTTGTTACATTAGTTGGCCAATCATTAGCCCACTGCTCCATGATATCTATCTCTCCATCGCAAGGCCATGAGCCTCCAGAAGGAAGCATCCAAAAAGCTGGCCAAAAACCCTCTCCGTTTACCGTCTTTATTCGAGCTTCTATTTTTCCGTACTTAACAGTAAATTTATTATCTGATTTAATTCTAGAGGAGCTGTAATACATTGTATTACCCCAACTGTCTGTAAGGCCACCAGGCTCTTCTTTAGCAATAATTTTTAGCGTTCCATTACTAACCTCCGCATTTCCAGATTGATAAAATTGTAGTTCTCCATTTCCCCAGCCCCAAAGCCCATATTGACTTCCTGTACCAAGTTCGTGTGTCCATACAGATTGATCTAAAGAATTTCCTGAAAAGTTTTCTTCCCAAATTAAATTCCAAGCTTGCCCAAAAGAATTAGAAGAAAAAACAATAAAAAAAGATAAAAAAAATATTTTCTTCATTTTATTTTTGGATTGTTATTTTCTCTGTTAAAACACCATTTTCAGTATATACAGTAATATAATAAAGACCGTTATTACTTAAAATAATACTGTGCTCATTTAAATTAGACAATCCTTTCTCAGAATAAATTAGCTTTCCTAAAACACTATATATTTCAATTTGATCAATATTTTCTATAGATTTAATGTTAATTGTTCCTTTAGATGGGTTTGGATATAGTAAAATTTTATCTGAAAGATTTTCTCCAACAAAAGATTGTCCTTGGCACTCAACACAATCATTCCAACATACAACATCTAGAATAGTTTCCGAATTAATAACCTCGAGACGATTAACATATCCCCATCCATTTGGAGCTCCTGGATCAAAAGCTACTGAAACACAAGAAAGAGATGAATCTAAGTCTTCTTGAAGATTCCAGTTATCTGTAGAATATTTAAATTGTATAGAATCTCCCGCCCCTATAAGCGCGGTAAACTCCCAAATATTATCACCGTCAGGATCTTCCATTGCCCAACAACTTCCACACCAACCATTAAATGTGCCGTTTACCTCAGGTGTTTGAAATGGAGGGCCAACGTACTCAGACATATCAAGTCTAAATGTAACATTGTACGAGGACGGACCGGCATCGCAATCTCCACATAGCTCCCAACATACTGGTGACAACACTGTGTCTCTGTCAACAGTAATTGTTCTGTTTGTGAATCCAAAACTAGAAACAGTGCAACTATCTCCGGCAAATAAATTTTCTTCTATATTGAAATTGTCAACAGAATATTTAAACTCATAAGTACCCGGATCAATCAAAAGAGTTGTTTCCCAAATAGAATCACCATCAAGATCTTCTAGTGGATTACAGTTTCCGCACCAGCCATTAAACATCCCATTTACTTCAGGTGTTATATAAGTAATGCTTGTAACTCCTCTTAAATCTAATTGGAATGTTACATAATAACCATAAACACAGCTACTATCTTCGCATGTAGCC
>CACHFI010000010.1 GCA_902579065.1 uncultured Bacteroidota bacterium | reverse complement strand
AGATTGGTAGTGTCAGAAAGAGGTGACATTTTATCACCAAAATATGCTCCTGAAATAATAGCTCCAGCTACTAATCCTTCGGAAATTCCAAGTACTTGGCCAATCCCAATAAGAGCAATACCAACTGTAGCAATGGTTGACCATGAGCTTCCTGAAGCTAAGGATACTATTGCACAAATACAGCATGATGCAATTAAAAAATATTCAGGATTTAAAATTTGTAATCCATAATAAATCATAGCTGGAACAATTCCACTTATTAACCATGTTCCTGTAAGAGATCCAATTAATAATAAAATAATTATTGCAGATGTTGTTGAACTTATACTATTACCTATTGTGTATAATATGTTTTTCCATTTATGACCATGTATAACACCTATAATTATTGCTATTGCTGCAGATAATAATAAAGCAATCTGATTAGGCCCTCCTAAAGAATTGTCTCCATATATATAGACATTATAGGAGAGAAGCGAAATAAGAAATATTATTGGTGATAGTGCTAGAAAAAATGATATATTATTTGATGATTTGATAACTTATTTTATTATGATTTTTTATCTTCCTCATAATATCCATAACCACCACCATATCCATATCCATATCCATATCCATAACCGTAACCATAGCCGTATCCATATCCATAACTCGCCATATTATTTTGGTAGTCATTTATTATGATGTGTAAATTTTGAATTTGATTATTATCATATAAAGAATTTACAACAGCCAAAGCTTGATGCTTTGTATAGTTATGTCTAACTACATATAAATTAATATCAGCACTTTTCATTAGAATCACTCCATCTGTTACTAATCCAATAGGAGGTGTATCAATTATAACGTAATCATATTTTTTATTTAATTCTTTAATTAAATCTTTCATTTTACTACTGTCAAGAAGCTCAGCAGGATTGGGTGGAGTAGGGCCAGAAAAAATAATATCTAAATGATCAACTTCAGTTTTATTAGTAACTTCAGCAAGTGTTGATTTATTAATAAGGTAGTTACTAAGTCCACTTTTATTTTCTGATTTAAATTCTAACTCAAGTTTAGGTTTTCTAAGATCTGCGCCAATTAAAACTGTTTTATGACCAGATAGCGCAAAAATTGAAGCAAGATTCATCGAACAGAAAGTTTTTCCTTCTCCACCAATTGATGAAGTCACGGTAATTACTTTTTTTGTTTTATCTACAGCAAGATATTGAATATTTGTTCGTATAGATCTAAAGGATTCTGAAATAACAGATTTGGAATTTTGAGGAACAATTAAACTTGTTAGTTTTTCGCTATGTCCAATTAAACCTAAGATTGGTATGTTGGAATGCATTTGTAAATCCTTTTTACTTCTAATCGTATTATTGAAGAATTCTTTTAATGAAATAATAATTATTGGAATAAAAAATCCTAAAAGAAGACATAAGAAATATGTAACAGATTTTTTTGGGCTTACAGGAATTTCACTATCTAATCTTGCATAATCAATTACCTTATGATCAGATTCTGTTCCAGCTTTTGCAAGTGAAGCTTCATATTTTTTATTTTGTAGATATACTAAAGTCTGTTCATTATATAAAAATTCTCTTTTAAGATTTATATATTTTTTTTGGTGTTTTGGTAAAGAATTGATTCTATTATCAAATTCTTTTTGTCTTGAAAGAAGATCATTTTCATAAATCTTTGAGTTTGAAATAAGATTTTTTAAATTTTCAATTAAAATATCTTTAGTGTTTTCAATTTGAGTGATAACAGATATATATGAAGGATGTTTCTCGGTTGTAGTTAATTCTAAATCACTTTTTCTAGCAGTTAATTGTAATAGTTGGTTAATTAATGTATTTAATTCAGGGTTTGTGATTCCCATTGAGGTTGGTGAAACTATTTTGTTCTCATACTTATTCTCACTCAAGTAACTTAATAGAGATGAATAATATTTAATATTTACTGCTTGTTCACTTAATAAATTGTCTATTTTCTGCTTTTGAAAGAACACCCCATACTCTTCTTCAATATTTTCAATATTAGGATATTTTCTTTTAAATCTTTCAAGATCATTTTCAATTACTAAAAGAGAATCTTTTATTATGCTTAATTGTTCTTCAATAAATGAAATAGTATTAATAGCCATGTTATTTTTGTCATTTAGGCCATATTCAATATACTTTTCGCTTAACTTGTTTAAAAAATCAATGTTTTTACCTGCATTTTCTCCATTTATTTTTAGTTTTAAAACTGATGTTTCTTTGTTGATGGGATTGATAGAAACTGCATCAATATAGCTTGATACAAGTTTTGACCTTTGATGTAAATTAAAAGAAAAATCTTTTTCATTTTCTAAAATATTATTGATATTAAATGCTTTTGTTTTTACAAGTTTAAATGAGAAAAACTTTGTTTTAATTTGTTCGCCAAATTTAAAGTTGTCATCAATATCTATGCTAGCAGAAATAGATTTGTTGAGTCGATCAGTATTTAAATCATAGGTGTTTAAATCGTCAATTGAAGAAGATAAGTTATAAGTTTTTTCGTCAATAATTTTAATTCTAAATTCTGAGTTAACTATTTGATTATAATTAGAATCAACTATTACAACAAAAGGTGTGTTTTTATATAGCTCGTTGCTTTGTAAAAAACCATGTTGAAAGTAAGAAACCCCTAAAGCTAATTCATTTACAACTTTATCAATAAGGGAAAATGATTTTAAAACAACAATTTCATTATTAATATTTGTTTTACCACTAAATAACTCCATGCCTTCCAAGATATTTTCAGCACCAAGTTGTGTGTTATTATCATCTCTAATTAAGATAGTACTAGAAACACTGTATACAGGTGTTGTGTATCTTATGTATGCAAAAGAGATCAATGAAAAAACAAACAGGGAAATTAAAAAATAATACCAATGGCTATAATATCTAAAAAACAGACCTTTTAGATCAACTTTTTCTTCTTTAATATTTATTTCTTCATTATTCATTAATCTTGTCTAAAATTGAGATATGCATTAAATAGAACAGCAAATGTTGTTAAACTTGATAATAATATTTGAGATTGTGATTTTTTTAGGCCTTTAAATTTTAGAGGTTGAACATAAACTAAATCTTTGTTATTTAAATAATAAAAGTTAGACTCTAGAATTTTACTTTCAGTTAAATCAAAAAAATACACTTTTTTCTTATTGTTATTTGATCTAACAATTTTCACTTTTCTTAAATTACCATAATCATTTATGTCTCCTGCCATTGCTAGTGCATCAAAAATTGTGAGATTGTCTTTGTAAACAGGAAATGTTCCAGGGTTATTTACTTCACCAAGAACAGTTACTTCGAAATTGGCAAGTTTAACTACTACATAGGGATCTGTGATATATTCAGATGCCTGAACAGTTATTATTTCTCTAGCCTCTTCAAGAGTTTTGTTTAGTAAATTAACAGTGCCTACATTTGGGAGTTCAATATTTCCCTCTTGACTTACAGTAAATCCATTTAAATATAAATTTGCTGCTGTTGTAGTGGTATTAGCATTATTTGTATTTGTTTCTACATTAAATAATTTATTTGATTCTTCATTTTTACTAATGACCTTTATCATTAATATATCACCAATCTCAATTTTATGTTTTGGTGGAATTGGAGAGATGCCCCAACCTTCTTTATTAATACTGTTCATATATGTTATTTTACTAACAGGAGTACAGCCACTAAAAAAGATTAATGTGATTGATATTATAACTAAAAAAAATAAATTAGTTTTTCTCATTAAATTATTTTTCACAAAGATAAGAAAGTAAAGCTAAATAAATCGTTTCAGCTCATGATATAGCCTAGATGATGGTAATCCAACAACATTAGAATAAGAACCACTAATTTTATTTATTCCAATTAAACCAATCCATTCTTGAATACCATAGGATCCTGCTTTGTCAAATGGTTTGTATTTTTTTATATAATAATCAATATCATTTTCATGAATTAAATTAAATGTTACACTGGTTGAACATGAAAAAGAAAGCGTTTCTTTAGTACTAGCGATACAAACACCAGTAATAACATCATGAGTTTTAGAAGAAAGATCTAATAATATTTTCTTTGCATCAACTTGATCTTTGGGTTTAGATAAAATTTTATTCTTTAAAAGAACAATTGTATCAGCTGTAATGAGAATGTTTTTTTCTTTAATAAGATAATTAAGTGCTTTTGATTTTTTTTCAGCTAAAAAAACAGGAACTTCATGAGGCTTGATATTTTCACTGTAGGATTCATCAATATCTGATGCCACTACATTTACTTGCAACCCCATTTTTTCTAGAATTTCTTTTCTTCTAGCAGAGTTTGAGCCTAGAATTACATTGTATTTTTTAAGCTTATCAATTAGCATTATATAAAATTCTTAGTGAAAACTATAATGGAAATTATTCCAATAATCATAATTGTTTTTGAAAGTTTACTTAAAAAACTAAAATCTGATTTTGACTTAGCAACATGTGATTTGAATATCAATAGAATTAAAAACAGTTGAACGATAATTGTATAAATTATTGAAATAGTATCTGTTCCCCAAATTTCTATTTTTTGATTATTTTCAAAACTAGATTGGTGTATACTATATTGAAAATATTGCCAAAAAAAAATTAAAATAAAAACCAAAGTATTTAAAAAATTGATAAATTTTTTTGTTTTATCAAAACCAAATTTTAAAATAACAGTATTTGCATTTAAAATTTTATCACCTTCTAAATCTTCAACATCTTTAATAATTTCTCTTGATAAAGTTATTAAAAAAGAAAAAATAGAGTAACAAATAATTATCTTAAAAATTATTCTAGAAGAATTTTCATTGCCAATAATTGGTAAAATATCAAACAAGGCAAGATTAATAATCGAAAGTGCTACAAGCCAACTTACAATAATATTTCCTCTAAGAAATTTTACTTTTAATTGTTTTGAGTATTGCCACAAAGCATAAATAGAATATAGAAAAATTAGGCTAAAGATTGGTTTTTTAATTGTCCATGCAACATAAAATATAGAAATAAAAGCAGATGCATTTAAAATTATATAGCATGCAATAGCACTACTTGACTTGATTTTTTTATTTATTATTCTTGAATTTTCTTTGTTTATTTCATCAATTTTTTCGTCATATATATCATTTATAATGTAGCCTGCAGCTGTAATTGCTACAGTGCTAAAAAGAAATAAAAAGAAATCTAAATTGCTTAATGCAGAATTAACAATAAACTGGTCAATGAGAAATATCTTTATAATACATTGTAATAATATTATTATTACAAGATTTAAAGGTCTTATGAGTTTAATGAAATTAATTATTGCCATGGTGAAATTTGATTATACTAATACTAATTAATTCATATATTTTTTTCAAATCTTTATCTTTAATTCTTTCTATGTGACTATTCATTACTTTTAAATCTTTTCTAATAGCTGGGCCAGTTTGTGATTTTTCAGGATCATTATCAATTTGACCAAATGTTTTTTTGATTAAAGGAAGTAATAGAGAAAAATCAAAATCTGATCTTTCCGCTAATTTTTTAGAAAGAACGATCATATGATTACTAAAATTACATGCAAAGACAGCAGCTAAATGTATGTTTTTTCTTGTGTAAGAGTCAATAATAGTGACATTTTTTGAAAAGCTACTAGCAAGTTCAAAGATACTTTGTTCAAATTTTTTGTCATTTCCTTCAATCAAAAAAGGAGTTTGACTTAGGTTTGAGGCTAATGATTTCTTAAATGTTTGTAAAGGGTACAAAACACCATATTTATTAAAACATCCTTTTAAAACAGAGATGTCTGTATTTCCAGATGTATGAACTGTAGGGATATCAGGAAGAAAAGAAATAACATCTTTTATTTTGTCATCATTTACAGCAATTATTGTAAGGTCAGAATCAATAATTTTTTTTGGATCATTTGTCCAATAACAATTTAATAATTCGATTAAATTTTTTGCGTTAGATTTAGAACGACTAAATATTTGATTGATAGTGTATTTTTTATTATCAATGTTTTGTGCTAAATGTGTTGCCACATTTCCAGATCCTACAAGAAGAATTTTTTTCATTATCTTATATAAATCTCAAAAAAATTTCTTTAAAGATATCTAATAAATTTTAAAACAAAATAAGTAAACATGTTGTAATTTTGTAATTCATATTTTTTGAATGTTAAAGAGAATATTTAATTTTTTATTATCAGTTAAATTAGCTTCATTACTTATAATTGTGTTTGCTGCAGTAATTGGTGTTGCTACTTTTATTGAAAATGATTTTGGTCGAGTTAGTGCTAAGGCATTAATCTATTCTAAATGGTGGTTTGAACTTATTCTTTTTATCCTGCTTATTAACTTAATTTATAATTTAAAAAGATATAATCTCTTTAGAAAAGAAAAATTAGCTGTTTTAACTTTTCATTTGGCATTTATAATTATTTTAATTGGATCAGCTATTACAAGATATCACAGTTTTGAGGGCATGATGCATATCAGAGAAGGAGAGGAGTCAAATATTATAGTGTCGGATGATGTTTTTTTACAAGTTAGAGTTGATGATAGAAAGTTGCAATTAGAGTATGATAAAAAACTTTTTCTGTCAGCGATTTCAAATAATAATTTTTCTTTACCTCTCGATTTCTTAGATAATGAAATATCAGTTGACTATATTGATTTTTTACCTAATGTCAGAGATACTTTTATTAATTCTGATGATGGTGTTAAGACACTTCATCTAGTCGTGCCTGGTGATGATGGTATGCAATCAGAGTATCTAAAAAATTTAGAACAAAAGAAAATAAAAAACAATGTATTTACATTCAATAATTATTTAGAGGGTGCAATTAATATTGTTTCAAAAGACAGCTTACTCATATGTAATTCTCCTTTTGAGACAAGTTCTATGAAAATGAGTGATAGGTCAACAAATTCTTATTTGCCAAATAAGGAATTTGAATTATCAAGAAGAACTCTATACTCTGCAAATGATTTAAATTTTGTTTTAAAAGAAATAATTGATAAAGGTAAAAATGATATTTATAGTAGTTCAAAGGTGATGAAAGATGGTAATACTGATGCTTTGAAAATACGTATTAGTTGTAATGATGAATCAAAAGACATTACATTACTAGGTGGTAAAGGCTTTACATCTAATTTTGAAGAACATAATATAGGAGGTCTTTATTTCAATCTTGCTTATGGATCAAAAAATTATCAAACACCGTTTAGAATAATGTTAAGAGATTTTCAACTAGAAAGATATCCAGGTTCACAGAGCCCTTCATCATTTGCTGCTGAGGTGACAGTTAAAGACGGAGATCATGTTAAAGATCATAGAATTTTTATGAATAATGTACTAGATTACAGAGGTTATCGTTTTTTCCAATCTTCATATGATCAAGATGAGAAAGGAACTATTTTATCTGTAAATCATGATATGATTGGTACCGTAGTCAGCTACATCGGTTACTTTTTGCTTGCTTTGGGAATGATAATGGTTTTCTTTACTTCACAAACTAGATTTGCTTTTTTAAATAAACAACTAAATAAAATTAAAGGAAAAGTTGTCTTGTCTTTATTAAGTGTTTTATTTTCAGCTAACCTTTTTGCTAATAATGAAATCGATAGCTTATTAATTTCTAATAGCATAAGCTCTGATCACATTAAGAATTTTGAAAAACTTCTAGTACAAGATAATGGAGGAAGAATTAAACCTGTTAATACTGTTTGTTCAGAATTTTTAAGAAAGGTCTCCAGAAAAGATAATATTATTGAACAAAATGCTACACAGGTAGTTCTTGGTATGATGAAAAATCCAAAACTTTGGAGTAACGTACCAATGATAAAAGTAAGTCATGAAAAACTAAAATTATTACTTCAAAGTGAAGAAAATAGAGTTTCATTTAGAACATTCTTTACAGAAGAAGGAGATTATATTTTAAAAGATGAAGTTGATAGGGTAAATTCCAAAGCTCCAATAAATAGAGATAAATACGACAAGGATATACTTACTGTTGATGAACGAGTAAATATTTGCTTTACAATTTATAATGGAGATATATTTAGATTTTTTCCATTAGCAAACGATTCAAATAATACATGGTTTACTTCTAGAGAAAATAGTTTTTTCTCTGGTAAAGATTCATTATTTGTTACAAATATTATGTACATGTACATGAATGCTTTGGATCGAGCTATAATCGATGATAATTGGGTTACTTGCGATAGTGTTGTTTCATATATTTCCAGATTTCAAAATATATATGGAAAACAAGTTATTCCTAAAGATTATAAAGTTGATTTAGAAGTATTATATAATAAGTTGAATATTTTTTCCAACCTATTTATGTATTATTTTATAGTTGGATTTGTATTTCTATTTTTATTAATTGTAAGAATATTTAATACAAATATTTTATCAAATGCTGTAAAATTTATCCAGTTTTTAATTATTATAGGATTTCTCTATCAAACACTGGGATTAGCTGCCAGATGGATTATTTCTGGACATGCTCCTTGGAGTAATGGATATGAATCAATGATTTATATTTCCTGGGCAACTATGCTTTCGGGAATAATTTTTAGTAGAAGATCAAAAATGACTCTAGCAGCTACTACATTAGTAACTTCTTTATTTTTAATGGTTGCTCATTTAAATTGGTTGGATCCTGAGATTACTAATATAGTACCTGTTTTAAATTCTTATTGGTTAATGATTCATGTTTCAATTATAACAGCTAGTTATGGATTTTTAGCTCTTGGAGCAGTTCTAGGATTCTTTTCCCTTTGGTTAATTGTGTTTACCAATACTATAACAAAACAGAAGCTTTTAACTACCATTAAGGAATTGACTTTAATAAATGAAAAATCTATAACTATTGGATTATTTATGTTAACAATAGGGACCTTCTTAGGTGGAGTATGGGCTAATGAATCTTGGGGAAGGTATTGGGGATGGGATCCAAAAGAAACTTGGGCATTAGTTAGCGTTTTAGTTTATGCCTTCATTCTACATATGAGGCTAATACCTGCTCTTTCCGGAATATATACATTTAATTTAGCAACTCTGATTGGAATTTGGTCAATTATAATGACCTATTTTGGAGTAAATTATTATTTATCTGGATTACATTCATATGCTGCTGGTGACCCTATGCCAGTTCCAAATTTTGTATATTATTTAGTTGCAATAACTTTCTTAACTGCTATTTTTGCTTATAGAAATTACAAAAGATATTATTAATGAAATTAGACATCTTAGCCTTTGGTGCTCATCCAGATGATATTGAATTAGGTTGTGGTGGAACAATAATAAAGCATGTAGATAAAGGTCATAAAGTAGGAATTATTGATTTAACTACCGGTGATTTAGGTACTAGAGGTACTCCAGAGATTCGCTTACAAGAAGCTAAGGCTGCATCTGATTTAATGGGTCTATCAGTAAGAGAAAATTTAAATTTTAGTGATGGATTCTTTATTAATGATGATGTACATAAAATGCAACTTGTTAAAGTTATAAGAAAGTATCAGCCAGATATTGTTATTGCAAATGCTCCTACAGATAGACATCCTGATCATGGCAGAGCATCTCAACTAACAATTGATGCATGTTTTTTATCTGGCTTGGAGAAAATTGATACACAGCAAGATGTTTGGAGACCTAAGGCAATTTATCATTATATTCAATTTAATAATATTACCCCTGATTTTGTAGTTGATATTTCTGAATATTTCGATAAAAAAATTGAAGTTATAAAGCAGTATAAATCTCAATTTTATGATCCTAATTCAAATGAAACAGATACAGTTATTTCCTCAAAAGATTTTTTTGATAGTATAGAATATAGAGCTAAAGATCTTGGAAGACAAACTTTTTGTAATTATGCAGAAGGATTTATTTCCCATCAATTACCTAAAGTAAACTTACTTAACGATTTAAAATAAAAAAAACCGGATTTTTGGATCCGGTTTTTTTATTAGTATTAGATGAATATTTATTTAGTAATTACTAATTTTTTTGTTGATTTAATATCATTATTACTGAAGTTGACGAAATAAACACCATCATTCAAATTATTTAAATTAATTTCTAATCTGTTTATGCCATTAGATGAATTAACAGAAAATTCTTTAACAGTTTTACCAAGTATATCAGAAATTATCAAGTTAGATGATTTATTATTTGTACTTGAAAAATCAACTGAAATTTGATTTTTTGCAGGATTTGGATATACAGAAAATTCAATATCTAAATTATTATTTGTAATACCAGTTGATGTACTACTTAATTCAGTTGTATCAAGCTCTAGATATCTAATTTCATTCATATCAATAATATCTTCATCTCCTCTAACTGCTAAACCAGGCTCAAAATCCTTTTGATAAATAAGTCTGATTTTATCGTCTACATTTCTATCCATTCTTGCAAAAACACATTCTTGAGCACCACCCCAATCAGTCCATTCAGTTACATCTTTTGGTGCACTCCATGTAGCTCCACCATCCATACTTTTTACAACATGAACGTGTCTAAAGTTTTGTGATCCATTATCAACATTTTCCATCAATGAAGAGTATGAAACAAAAATATTACCTTGATTGTCTACACCAGCACTTGGCATACAGTCAACAGATAAATAGTAGGTTGGGATACCGACATAGTTTAGGATTCCGTCACCATCTAAATCTTGTGCTGAAGCTATCATTTGAGGTAAAGAACTATACCATAATGATGAATTTATTGTTGAATTTGATGCATCATCAGGTCCCATACTTTCGTTCCAATACATTAGTCCAGATGTTCCCCCAAAGTAAGATGTATTACCATCAGAAAGATCAGCATCTAATACTCTCATATTTCCAAAGAAAACATGAGCGTCATTATTTCCATCTAGTACTACAGTACCAGCACCATCCGCAGTGTATAATGTATCCATTACTCCATCTCCATCAAGATCAAGACCAGAATCATTTACGTACTTGTCAACAGGGAAATCAAGAAAAACTGTTTCATTCCAAGTATTTCCATTGTCAGTTGATTTTAGGATTACAGAATCATCCCATCCACCAAAATATGCAACAACAACTGTTTCACCTTGTGCAGCTATAGCATAATCATCACCATTGAAACCTGTATATTTACTTGTATCAAGGGTTGGAAGTTGCATGTCTTGTATATCCCAAGTATCTCCACCATCTTGTGATCTATAGTAAACGAGTGCTCCATCAAGACCATTCCAAATTGCTCCACCAAGACCTGTTGGGGCTATCACACCAACCATATGAATAGTTTCATTATTAGAACCTCCTATAACTGCTCTATTCCAAATAATATCTGTATAAACACCATTACTATCCATAGATGAAATTATTTGTTCAGTCCATGCACCAGATCCAGTACTTGGTCTATGTGTCATTAATAGATATCCATTATCTGTATTGTGAGTTATAGCAATTTCCTTTCCTGAACTAGTAGCTAATACTGAAGGCCAACCACCTCTAGATGATTCTAATCTTGCTGTTGGATCAGGGTCCCATGATGAACCATCGTGAAAATTGTATCCTGTTCCTCTATCTGAGTAAGCAGCAGCAAATTGAGCACTCATTGTCCAAGTTGCAGATATTGTTCCGTCACTATGTCTTATAAGTCTATTATCAACAGATGCATTAGATTGAAGATCATAAGTAGTAGTTCCAATTCTAACATCGTCGATTGTATTTGAATTTTTTAATGCTACAGTGTTAGGATTTGGGTTAGTAATTAAATTACTTAATGCCTCGCTACCACCAATATTCATTAAAGATGCTTTTGAACTAATATCTCCATTTTTAATTTTAATTGGAGATATCTGTGCGTTTAATGTGCCACAAAATAAAATTATGGCCAGGTAAGTAAAAGTTTTTTTCATAATAATTGTTTTTGTTAAAAATGCTTTTGTAATAATACTAAAAAATTTTCTTAAATTTTAATCTAATTGAGTTTCCTATGACTACAACATCTGAGAATGCCATAAATAAAGCTGCCCACATAGGATTTAATAATCCCATACATGCAATAGGTATAGCAATTAAATTATACGAAAAAGCCCAAAATAGATTTTGTTTTATTGTTATTAACGTGTGTTTACCTATTTGCAAAGCTTTAGGAAGTTGACGTAAATTATCTTTGTTTAATAATATAATTTCAGAAGATTGTTTAGCAATTTGGCTAGCGTTTCCTAAAGATATACCAACAAAAGCTTTTGATAAAGCTGGAGCATCATTAATTCCATCTCCTATCATAATAGTATCATTTCCTCTATTTATTTTTTCAATAATTTTTAATTTATCTTCGGGTAATTGATTAGAAAAAATTTCGTCAAATGAAAGAGTATCATTTAGATTTTCACATTTTTCTTTTCTGTCTCCACTAATGAGAGTTGTTTTGTAATTATTTCTTTTTAATTTATTAAAAACATTTATTGTACCTTCTTTAATTTCATCTTCAAGATTAATTTTTGCAATGATTTCATTATCTTTTTTGAAATACACATCAAATTTTTGATCATCATTTAGCTCCGTATTTTTTCCAATAAAAAAAGTTGAACCATTATATGTAGCAGATATCCCTATTCCATTAGTTTCATTAATGTTTTCTAACAGTAAATCCTTTGAATAATTTGATAACTCATTCATTATTGATTTTGCTATTGGGTGAGATGAATGCTTTTCCAAATTATAAATAATATTTTTTATTTCATCTTCATTTCCATTTATGATATTAATGTTTTTAATTTTAAAATTTCCGGTTGTTATTGTACCAGTTTTATCGAACGCAATATTTTTAACTTTTCCAATTTTCTCAAGAGTTATACCACCTTTAATCAGTATTCCATTTTTAGCTGCACGTCCTATTCCAACCATAATTGCAGTGGGTGTCGCAAGACCCATAGCACACGGACATGAAATTACAAGTACAGCTATAGATCTTAAAAATGCATCAACCGTTGAAATATTAAAGATAAAGTTAGATATGAAAAAAGTACCTAATGAAATTAAAATCACAACAGGTACAAAAATGGCACTAACTTTATCACCTAACTTTTGAATTTTGGGTTGATCTCTTTGTGCATTTTTAACTAGATCTATTATTTGTGATAGCACTGTGTCTTTACCAACTTTAGTAACCGATATTTTTATAGATCCAGATGTTAAAATAGTTCCTCCAACAACAGCTGAATTTATTTTTTTTGATACGGGTATACTTTCTCCAGTAATCATAGATTCATCAACTGTACATTCTCCAAAGATAATGGTACCATCAATAGGTATGTTATCACCATTATTTACAATTAGAGTATCTCCCAATTCAATATCCTCATAACTTACTTTAACTATTTCATCATTAACAATTTTATTTGCAGTGTTCTTTTGAATTTGAGTTAATTCTTTTAAGGCTGTTGTAGTTTGTTTTACAGAACGATGTTCTAATACATTTCCAAGTAATACTAAAGTAATGATAGTAGCTGAAGTTTCAAAGAACATATAATTATGCACATCACTTGTTCCATAGAAATACCACCAACCGTAGATGCTATAAAAAAATGCTGCTGAGCTACCAATAAAAATTAATACATCCATATTAGGCACTCCAATTTTCATAGATTTGAAGGCACTTTTCCCAAAATATTGTATTCCAATTATATATACAGGTAAACAAAGAATTAACTGAACTATTGGATTGTATAAAATACTACTATGGTCTAAAAACATGTGAAGAATCAGTGGTAATGTAAACACAAGAGATGTTACAAAAAGAATTTCAATTTTTGAAAACTTATTATTTGTTTTTTGTTTTTTTACTTTATAGCCTAACTTCTCAATTAATTTTATAACACTATTTAAAGAGTTTTTTTCTTCTAATTTAAAACTTACTTCACCTAATGAAAAATTAACATCAACATTATTTATAGAATTATTTTCAAGATGTTTTTTTATTCCAGCAGCACAATTATTGCAGGTCATTCCTTCCACATTTAATGTTGTAATATTTGTACTAGAACTTTTCATATAACAAATATAA
The DNA here is from genome assembly GCA_902579065.1 of uncultured Bacteroidota bacterium. Classification (GTDB taxonomy): domain Bacteria; phylum Bacteroidota; class Bacteroidia; order Flavobacteriales; family BACL11. The sequence continues at coordinate 15,318 of CACHFI010000010.1, read as the reverse complement.
ATAAGTTATAAGGATTAATGAATATTTATATATTTGCACACTTAAATGGTGGTTGTAGCTCAGTTGGTTAGAGCACTGGTTTGTGGTGCCGGGAGTCGTGGGTTCGAATCCCATCAGCCACCCAAAAAAAAGAGTTGATATTGTCAACTCTTTTTTTATTTGAATCTTGTTAGACTTCTTTGTAATTGTGGTTTTGATTTAAACCCGGGTAGTTGACCAATTTTTTTATCTTTTCCGTCAATAATAACAATAGTAGGCCAATAAAAATTTCCTTTTGTTGGATCAACTAGATCAAAGAATAAATTGTGTCTCCATGTAGAATTTGGATCTTTTTCAATAGATACATCATTAATATATTTCTTTCCATTATATGTTATTGGTTTTTTACTTTTACCGTCTAACATAACAGGAAAAAAATTTTCATTAATTAGTTTGATAATTTGTGGATCTGTTAAAACTTCGTCTTTCATTCTTTTACAATAATCACAGTTATTTCTGTAAAAATAGATCAACATGTTTTTATTATATTTTTCAGAATATTTTTCTGCTTCTGCTAGGCTTGTCCAATTAACTGAATTTATAGGATTACCTTGAGAAAGCGAGAAAAGAGGAAGAAATAAAAATAAAAAGAGCGTTTTTTTCATTTATTTTTTACTCAAAATTTTGTTTGCTCCACCTATCCAATTTTTAGGACCTCCAGCAACGTAACCTTGAGAACCAAGTCTTTTAAAGTTAACTTTGTTTTCTTCAATTTCTGGAACAACAAACCAGCCTGTTGGATAACCACGAACAGCAAACATTTGTCTCAGGTTCTCATTTTGTTGCTTTAATGATTCTTCAAGTTTCTTTCTTCTTGGAAAGTCAAGTTCTACAAGAACTAAATTCTCTTTTGCCCATTTAACAAAATCTGGTTTAAAAAATACTTCTTTTTGAAGTCTTATACACCAACCACACCAATCACTACCTGTAAAAAACATAAAAAGGGGTTTTTCTGATTCTATTGATATTTCAATAGCTTTGTTTAAATCAGTGTGCCATTCAAGATCTCCTTCTTGAGAAAATACGTTTATTGAGAGAAATAGTAAGAGAATTGAGATATATTTTTTCATAATTTTATTTTTAATGAATTCCATGCATTAACTTTTTAATGTAAGGAGATATAATTACAACGAAGATAGCTATAAATATTGTTACAAAACCAATTTGACCATAAATACTATTATATTGAATAACTGTAGCTACAAGTTCGTTTGATGTATCAGGATAGCCCATAAACCAATCAGTTAAATCTGATAGCCAATTACTTTCTGTTGAGCCACCACTGGTTGTTAGTTTAGCAATTTGACCAGAAATATAATGTGCAAATGTTGAAGATATAAACCAAACACCCATCATAAATGCTGCAATCTTTTTAGGAGATAGTTCAGTTACCTTTGACAATCCAATAGGAGATAAGAATAGTTCTCCTGTGGTTATTAAGAAGTACCCTAAGAAAACAAAAAGAAAAGGAACTTTTCCATTTTCACCAATAAAATGAGCTGTAGCAGCAAAAATTAAAAATCCAAGACCAAGTTGAAAAATACCTAAAGCAAATTTCATTGGGGTATTTGGATTTCTTTTTATATCACCTAGTTTTGTCCACATCCAACTAAATGGAATAGCCAAAAGAACTATATAAAAAGGATTAATAGCGTTAGTTTGAGAGGCATTCATTCCAACAAGATTTACACACTTATCAGCCCAAACTGTTATTGAACTTCCAGCTTGCTCAAAGCATGCCCAGAAAATTGTGCAGAATACTGCTAAGATCATAATGGCAATTAGTCTATCACCACTTTGATGATCTTTTTTTACAACCTTATAATCAAAGATAATGTATCCAACATAAACCAAAACACCTAATCCTACAATCGTTAGAACATTACCTAAGACTTGAGAATCTTTGTCAAGAACAATTAAGTAAGCAAAAATTGGAACTAGAACAAATCCTAATATGTAAATTAAATTTGTAACAGAAATGCCAGATACTTTCTTATTTATATATTCAACTGGTTGTAATCCCTTATCACCTAAAACATTTGCTTGTATTCCTTTCCAAAAGACAAGAAGCCCAGCAAGCATACCAAGTCCAGCAGCTCCAAATCCATAATGCCACCCATAAACTTCACCTAAATACCCACAGAAAAGAGGGGCTATCATCGCTCCAAGATTTATACCCATGTAAAAGATTGTAAATCCTCCATCTCTTTTAATATCTCCTTCTTCATAGAGAGAACCAACTAATGTAGAAATATTTGGTTTAAAAAATCCATTACCCATAATTAATAATCCAAGTGCCCCGTAAAAGAAAAATTCTGTAGGAAATGCCATAAAGAAGTGTCCAAGAGCCATAAGTATACCACCAAAAAGAATTGATTTTCTGTATCCTATGTATTTATCAGCTAGATATCCACCAAGAAGGGGAGTGAGATATACTAAAGCTCCATAAGCTGCATATATTCCATATGCTATTTCTTCATTATTTTGTAAATCTTGATAAAAATCTTTTATTAAATAAAGAGTTAGTAGTGCTCTCATTCCATAGAATGAAAATCTTTCCCACATTTCAGCAAAAAATAAATAAAATAATGCTTTTGGGTGTCCTTTTTTATCAAGGTATGCTTTTGCTATAACTAATATTAAAGCTGTGAAAAGTACATATCCAATTAACTGAATCATAATTTTGTTTTGTTGTTGTTAAGTTTTAAGATGCCGAATTTAATAAAACAATTATAAATTTTCTAGAATGAAGTTAGTTATTTTTTTATATAAATGATATCTTGTGTTCTTTCCGTAAATACCATGATTTTTGTCAGGATAAACAAATAAGTCAAATTGTTTGTTTGCTCTCACAAGAGCTGAGGTCATTTCATAAGTATTTTGTACATGAACATTATCATCTGCTGTTCCATGTACTAGAAGATATTTTCCCTTTAGTTTGTCTACATGATTAATAGGTGAATTTTCGTCATAACCTTTTGGATTTTCTTGTGGAGTCTGCATATATCTTTCGGTATAAATATTATCATAATAACGCCAATTTGTAACAGGTGCGACAGCAACAGCTAAGCTGAAAATATCAGCTCCTTTTGTAATTGCAAGTGAAGACATATACCCTCCATAACTCCAGCCCTGAATACCAACTCTTGTTTGATCAATATATTTTAAATTACCAAAATATTTTGCTGCATCAATTTGATCAATTGTTTCATATTTCCCCAGCTGCTTATACGTGATTTTTTTAAATTCTGCTCCTTTACCTCCAGTTCCTCTATTGTCAACACATGCAATTACATAACCTTTTTGAGCTAACATTTGGTACCAATAAAAATTACCACCTTCATACTTATTTAAAACCTTTTGAGAACCCGGACCTCCATATAGAAACATGAACAAAGGATATTTTTTATCTTCATCAAAGTTTGGTGGTTTTATTACCCATGCATTTAAATCTGCATTATCTGTATAAATAGTTAAAAATTCTTTCTCTGATATTTTATATTCTTCTAGCTTACTTTTAAAATCACTGTTGTCTTCTAAGGTTTTAATTAAACTTCCATCTGCTTTGTGTAGTGTATACACTGGAGGCGTATTTGCATCTGAAAAGGTATTTACATAGTATTTTAAACCATTACTGAATTTCGCAGAGTTAGTTCCAATTTGAGTACTTAATTTGTTTCTTTTATTTGTTTCTAAATCTAAAACAAAAAGAGATCTATTTATTGATCCATCTTCAGTTGAAGTAAAGAAAATTTGCATTTTATCACTATCAAGGCCATGAAAAGAAGTTACTTCCCATGATCCTGATGTTATTTGTTCTTCACTACCATCTAATCCTTTTAGAAAAATATGATTATATCCTTTTTTTTCAGATGTCCAAATGAAAAAATCATTAGGTAGAAAAGTAAGATTATCATTTATGTCAATATAATATTTATCAGTTTCACTAAACAGAACTGAGTTACTACCGTCCTTAGAATTAACAACTATAAAATCAAGTTTATTTTGGTTCCTATTTAAACCAATCATTGTTAATGTGTTTGGATCATTAGCCCATTTTATTCTAGGGATGTATTCATAATCCTCTTCTGTATAAATAAGCGTTTTTTCTTTATTATTTAAGTCATATAAATAAACATTAACTGTCGAATTATCTTCTCCTGCTTTTGGATATTTAAAAACTTGTTGAGATGGATATAAATTTCCATTAAATAAGTCCATCGAAAATTCTTTAACATGTGATTCATCAAATTTAAAATATGCAATGGTCCTGCTGTCGGAAGACCATTCAAAACCTCTTACAAGTTTAAATTCTTCTTCATAAACCCAGTCAGATGCTCCATTAATGATATGATTTTTTTTACCATCAAATGTAACTTGGGTTTCTTTTCCGTTAGTTATATTTTTTATATAAAGATTATTTTCAAAAACATAAGCAATCTTTGTTCCATCTGGAGAAAAGGTAGGGTACCTAACTTTATTGTCTGATAGTTTTTTTATTTTATTGTTTTGAATATTAAAAACATAGTAAATTGCTTTTTTAGAATATCTATAAATTGATTCTGTTTCTGTTGCAAGAAGCATTAGTTTATCATCAGTACTTAAAGAGTAAGAATTGATCCTTTTAATTTTAAAATCAGAACTTTTAAATAATCTAACTATTCTTTCTCCATTTTTGAAACTATATTTAATAATTTCTTGACCATCATCTGTGTTTTTAATTTGTGTGTAAAATTCTCCATCATTCATTGAATTTATTCCTCTATAGCTCTTGTAATAAAAATTATAATTTTCCCATATATCTTCAAGAGTTATTTCTTTTGATTGAGAAAAAACAAGCGAATTGAAAAAACATAAAATAACTGTCAAAAATATTTTTTTCATTTTGATAAAATTTGTCTAATAGCATGCTAATTTACTTAAATTTGTATGAAACATCTTCATATGAAATATTCAAAAGTTAATAAAAAGGATATTGAGTTTTTTGATGAATTAATAGAGGGCAACAATGTTTTCTTTGACCAAAATACTCTAGATGAATATTCTCATGATGAAACTGAAGATTTAAAGTTCATGCCCTGTATTGTTTTAAAACCAAATACTGCTGAACAAGTATCTTTAATTTTAAATTATTGTAATAAAAAAAATATTCCAGTAACACCTTGTGGAGCTAGAACTGGATTAAGTGGAGGTTCATTGCCTATTTTTGGAGGTGTGGTATTATCAACAGAGCGATTCAATAAAATAATCTCCATTGATGAAAGAAATATGCAAGCAACAGTTGAACCTGGTGTAATTAATCAAATTTTTAGAGATGCTGTTGAAGAAAAAGGCTTGTTTTATCCTCCTGACCCTGCAAGTAAAGGAAGTTCTTTCTTAGGGGGTAATCTTGCTGAAAATTCAGGTGGTCCCAAAGCATTAAAATATGGAGTAACAAAAGATTATGTGCTAAATTTAGAGGTTGTATTACCCACAGGAGAAATTATTTGGACTGGAGCAAATGTTCTTAAAAATTCAACAGGTTATGATTTGACATCATTAATCGTTGGAAGTGAAGGTACTCTTGGGATTATTACTAAAATTGTTTTTAAACTAATACCTCTTCCAACTAAAGATATTACATTGCTTGTTCCATTTACTTCAGCAGAAAAAGCATGTGAGGCTGTTTCTGCTATATTTATAAGTGGTATAACTCCTTCAGCTCTTGAATTTATAGAAAGAGATGCTATTGATTGGACTATAAAATACACAGATATAAATATGCATATAGATAGCGATGTTCAGGCTCATCTCTTAATAGAAGTTGATGGGAATAATATGGATCAGCTATTTTTAGAGTGTGAAAAAATAACTGAGGTTTTAGATAAATTTAATTGTGGTGAAATATTAATTGCGGATTCAAAGGAACAAAAAGATAGATTGTGGAAAATGAGAAGGCAGGTCGGAGAGGCAGTAAAATCAAATTCAATTTATAAAGAAGAGGATACTGTTGTTCCAAGAGCTGAACTACCAAAACTATTATTAGGTGTAAAAGATATAGGAAAAAAGTATGGATTCAAATCTGTTTGTTATGGACATGCAGGAGATGGAAACCTTCACGTCAATATTATCAAAGGTGATATGTCTGATGAGCAGTGGAACAATGAACTATATAAAGGAATTAGAGAAATTTTTACTTTAACAAAAAAACTAGGTGGAACAATAAGCGGTGAGCATGGAATTGGATTAGTTCAAAAACCATACTTAGATATTGTTTTTTCTGAAAAAGAAATAGAAATACAGAAACAAATAAAAAAAATATTTGATCCAAATAATATTCTAAATCCAGGAAAGATATTTAATTGATTAAATTTGCAGACTATGAAAGCAAATGTTCAAATACCAAAAGGTACACGTGATTTTACTTCTAAAATTATGTTTAGAAGAAATTACATTTTCAATAAAGTTAAATCTTGTTTTGAACGTTATTGCTATGCTCCAATTGAAACACCTGCTATGGAAAATATTGAGACATTAACAGGAAAATATGGAGATGAAGGTGACCGATTAATTTTTAAAGTTCTTAATTCTGGAGATTTTTTGTCAAAATCGAATATTGATGAAAATACTACATCAAAATCTCTTTCAAAAGAAATTGCAGACAAGGCTCTTAGATATGATTTGACTGTTCCATTTGCTAGATATGTAGCTTTAAATAGAAATGAACTTTCATTTCCTTTTAAGCGTTATCAAATGCAAAATGTATGGAGGGCAGATCGTCCACAAAAAGGAAGGTTTAGAGAGTTTTATCAATGTGATGCTGATATAATAGGTTCAAAGTCACTCCTAAATGAAATTGAACTTATACAGTTATGTGATGATATTTTTTCTGAATTAAATGTTCCTAATATTAATATTCTTATTAATAACAGGAAAATTTTATCAGCTATGATAGATTTGATGTCTGCATCAGAAATTTTTAATGAATTTGTAATTGTATTGGATAAGATAGATAAAATTGGTGTTGATAATGTTAAATCAGAACTTATTAAAATTGGTGTTTCTGATGAAAAAATTGGTATTCTTGATACATTTTTAAATTCAAATAATGTAAATGAATTGTCCAATATTCTAAAAGACTCTTCTATTGGTATGGAAGGGGTATCTGAAATGAATTACATTTTTGATAAAATTGAAAAATTAAATTTAAAAAATTCTACTTTGAAATTTGATGTTTCACTTGCTAGAGGATTAAATTACTACACTGGATCAATTTTTGAAGTTAAATCTAATGATGTAGAAATAGGAAGTATTGCTGGGGGTGGAAGATATGACGACCTAACAAGTATTTTTGGATTAGATAATGTATCTGGAGTTGGTATTTCTTTTGGAATAGATCGAATTTTTCTTGTAATGGATGAACTAAATTTATTTCCAAAAGATATTGATATTTCTTCTAGAGTTTTATTTGTAAATTTTGGTGAAGTTGAATCAGAATTTTGTTTGTCGTTGGTAAAGAAATTAAGAGATAATAATATTAATTCAGAATTATATCCATCTGCAGAAAAGATTAAAAAACAAATGAATTATGCCAATAATAAAGGAGTACAATATGTTGTTATGGTTGGTGAAGATGAGATGAAATCTGGCAAATTATCTATCAAAAATATGCAAACAGGTGATCAAGAAAAAATGAATATTTCTGAATTAATTAAGATTTTATCCTAAATGAAAAGCTATAAAGTTGGAGAAAATATATTGTCAATTGAAATAATCAATGAAATAATTTCAAATAATTCTAAAATTTCTCTTTCTTCAATAGCAAAAAAAAGAATTAAAAGCTCACAAGTATATTTAAATAAGAAAATTAACAATTCCGATGATCCTATTTATGGAATTAATACAGGATTTGGATCTCTATATAATCAAAAAATTTCTTCAAAAGATTTAAGTCAGTTACAATATAATCTTGTCGTTTCACATGCATGCGGAGTAGGAGATGAGGTTCCCTCTAATATAGTAAGATTAATACTTTTATTAAAAATACAATCTTTATCATATGGAAATTCTGCAGTTAGTCTAAAAACCGTTGAACGACTAATGGATATGTATAATAAAGAAATTTTACCAGTTATTTATGAACAGGGATCTTTAGGGGCATCTGGTGATTTAGCACCACTTGCTCATATGTCACTTCCACTATTAGGTTTAGGTGAAGTAGATGTTTTAATTGGTAGTAAAAATCCTCAAATTAAAAGAATAAAAGCATCAAGAGCCCTAAAGGATCTTAAATGGAATACATTAGAGCTAGGGCCAAAAGAAGGGCTAGCTTTATTAAATGGTACTCAGTTTATGAGTGCATATGGAACTTATGCTTTGATTAAAGCAAAAAAACTATCATATTTAGCTGATGTTATTGCAGGAATTTCTTTAGAAGCATTTGATTGTCGCAATGATCCTTTTGATAAATTAATACATAATTTAAGACCACACAAAGGACAGATTATAACTGCAAAAAATATCAGAGATATCTTAAAAGGTAGTGAAATTCAAAAAAGAAAAGATAAACATGTTCAAGATCCATATTCATTTAGATGTATTCCTCAAGTTCATGGAGCATCAAAGGATGTAATAGCGCATGTAGAATCTATCTTCAATACTGAAATTAATTCTGTTACTGATAATCCCAATATTTTTCAAAATGAAAATAAAATTATATCAGGAGGTAATTTTCATGGACAAACTTTAGCTATGGCTTTGGATTACTTAGCAATTGCATTATCAGAACTTGGATCTATTTCTGAAAGGAGAATTTTTAAATTAATATCAGGAGAAAGAGATTTACCTCCTTTTTTAATTGCTAATCCTGGCTTAAATTCTGGAATGATGATTACACAGTATACAGCTGCAAGTATTGTAAGTCAAAACAAACAGCTTTGCACTCCTTCATCAGTTGATAGCATAGTTTCTTCTAATGGACAAGAAGATCATGTGAGCATGGGGGCCAATTCAGCAACTAAATTATTAAAAGTTGTTGATAATCTTGAAAAGATACTTGCGATTGAGCTTCTTAATGCCGCTCAAGCTATTTCTTTTAGAAAAGAATCATCCTCTGAGTTTATTCAAAATTTAATAGATGTGTATAGAAGAGATGTTAAATATTTATCGAAGGATAGAGTTTTACAAAATGATATAGAAAAATCAATTGAATTTTTGAGAAATTTAGAAGTTGATAAAGAGTTAATCTAACCCTTTAAAAATATATTCAATTATATTAGATCCCATCTTAAGAGCTTTTTGCCTAGTTTCAAAACTATCATTATGAACTTCTGGATCTTCCCAACCGTCACTCAAATCGGATTCGTAAGTATATAGACATAATAGTCTTCCATTATCAAAAATTCCAAATGCTTCTGCTGGTTTTGCATCATGTATATGAATTTTTGGTAATCCATTTGAGAAATAATAAGTTTGATTAAATATTTTGTGATCTGGGCTAATCTTAATTAATTCTTTATCTGGAAAAACTTTTTTTATTTCTCTTCTAAAAAACTCATCCATACCATAGTTATCATCAACATGTAAAAATCCACCAGCAAATAGATAATTTCTCAAATTGTTTGCTTCATCATTACTAAATATTACATTACCGTGTCCAGTCATATGCAAAAAAGGGTAATTAAAAATATCAATGCTTCCAACATCAACAATTTCAGGAGATATTTTAATATTTGTTCCTATATTTTGGTTGGTAAACTTAATTAAGTTTGGCAATGCAGTTGGATTTGCGTACCAGTCACCACCTCCGTTGTATTTTAAAATAGCAATCGAATAAGTGTTTTGTGCAAAAACAGAAATTGGTAAAATGAAACAAATTATCAGTCTGAATATCATAATTAAAAATACAAATTTACTGAATGAGTAGCTACAATTCCAGCAGTTTCAGTTCTTAATCTGCTAGATCCAAAACTTAGAGGTTTGTAATCGTGATCTTTTGCTAAATTAATTTCTTCTTCTGTAAAATCTCCTTCTGGACCTATCAAAATTGTGCAAATCTTATTTATTGAATTACTAAGTTTTTCCTTTTTAGTTTCAAGACAGTGAGCGATAAATTTATCTCCATTAATTCTTTGTTTAATGAAATCATTATAGCTAATAGGGTCATTAAGCTTTGGTAAATGAAATTTTAATGATTGTTTTATTGAAGAAATTAGTATTCTTTCAGATCTATCTTTATTAATTTTTTGTCTTTCAGATCTGTGACATATAATTGGAGTAATTTCATCAATTCCTATTTCTGTAGCTTTTTCAAGAAACCATTCAAATCTACTGGCATTTTTTGTTGGTGAAATAGCTATGTGTAAATAGTAATTATGGCTCTTATCTTTTTTTTCTTTATTAATAATTTCAACTTCAGATAAATTTTTATTTAGATTAATTATTTTACCTGTGTAAAGAAAGCCGTTACCATCAATAATTGAAATATGATCATTAATTTTTTTTCTTAAAACTTTAGTCAGATGTTTATTTTCTTCTAGAGTAAAAGAAATTTTATTACTTTTTATTTTAGAGAAGAATAGCTGCATGATTTAAAAGCTTATTTCTGATAATAAAATTGAATGTTTAAATCTTAAAGTATTATTAACATCCCAAACTTCCATTATAATCTCAGGATTATTTTCTTCCCAGTTAATTGTTAGTAAGCCAAATTGATTTTCCATTATTGGTCCCTTTATCCTATTACTATTTGGAGTTGAAAAATCCCAAGTAGAAGACAATCCACTTGATGTAAAATCATAGATTGGATATAAATTTTCTTCATTAAGTTTTGATAATTCTGCATAATGTACGTCTCCAGTTAGAAACATTACACCATTTGCATTTGTACTTTTAATTAAGTTTAATAATTTTTGCTGTTCATAAGGGAAATTAGCCCATGCTTCGTAACCATTATATTCAATTCCAAATTGAGTTCCTGAGCATATTAATCTAATATCAGATGTTTTTTGTAATTCTTTTTCTAACCAAATCCACTGTTGTTCTCCAAGAAGTGTTGAGTCTGGATTGTTAATTATTCCATAATCAAGGCTGTAATTATATCTATTATCATTATCTACTTCGCCATTGTAGCTTTTGAGATTACTTCTAAATGTTCTATTGTCAAGAAGTATAATTTGTAGTTTTTTATTATTAATGCTATATATTTCAGAATGATAAATTCCTGGGTGATTTCTTCTCTCAGAATTTAATGGTTCTTCAAAAAAGTCAAGAAAAATTTCTTTTGATTCCTCTTTAAATTTATAGTATTTTCCAGCATCATTCCAACCGTAATCATGATCATCCCATGTTGCAATTATAGGAACATTCTTCTTCATGTTTTGATAGCTAGCCTTAATTCCTAATTGATTGTATTTGCGTCTTAAAACATTCATATCTTCTGTATCACCATATATATTATCTCCAAGAAAAATAAATAAATCTGGATTATGGTCAGTAATTACATTAAAGATGGGTAAATCATTATTTTGGCTTCCACATGATCCAAAAGCAATTCTTGTTGTATTATCATCAAATATGACAAGATCTTTTTTACAACTAAAAAAAAGCAATAATGAAATTATTAGAAAAAATGTAAATGATAGTTTTCTCAAACTATTTAATTTTAGGTGAAGCTTCAAGAATTTCATCACTTGCATGATCAGAAAACTGTTCAAAGTTATTATTAAATGCAGTTGCTAAAATATTCGCTTTTTTATTGTATGCATTTTTATCTTTCCAAGTGTTTTTTGGATTTAAAATTTCAGAAGGAACTTCAGGACAAGATTTCGGCATATGCAAGCCAAAAACTTCATGTGTTAAGTATTCAACATCATTTAATTTATTGTTTAATGCTGCACTTATCATCGCTCTAGTATGATTGAGAGAAATCCTACTTCCTTCTCCATATTCTCCACCAGACCATCCAGTATTGATTAGCCAAACATTTACTCCAAATTCTTTCATCTTTTTTCCTAGCATTTCTGCATACTTAGTTGGGTGTAGTGGCATAAAGGGCGCTCCAAAACAAGCAGAAAATGTTGTTTGTGGTTCTTCTATACCATCTTCAGTACCAGCAACTTTTGCTGTGTATCCTGAAATGAAATGATACATGGCTTGACCTGCTGTAAGCTTAGAAATAGGGGGGAGGACACCAAAAGCATCTGCAGTTAAGAAAAATATATTTTTTGGGTTTTTACCGTATGATTTTTTTTGGATATTATCAATAAATTGAATTGGGTATGAAACTCTTGTATTTTGTGTAATTGATGTATTAGTGTAATCAACTTTGTTTGTTCCATTATGGAAAACAACATTTTCTAATAATGCTCCCTTTCTTATAGCTGCGTATATGTCAGGTTCATTTTCTGCTGAAAGGTCAATGCATTTTGCATAACACCCCCCTTCAAAATTAAAAACAGAATCTTCGTCCCATCCATGTTCATCATCACCTATTAGATATCTTTCAGGATCAGCAGAAAGTGTTGTCTTTCCTGTTCCAGACAGACCAAAAAATATAGCTGTATCACCGTCTTTTCCAGTATTTGCACTACAATGCATTGATAACACCCCTTTTTCATAAGGAAGTATATAGTTTAGTGCTGAAAAAATACCTTTTTTTATTTCACCAGTATAACCTGTTCCTCCAATCAAAATCATTTTTTTTGCAAAACTTAAAATTGCAAAATTTTCTTGTCTAGTTCCATCTTCTTTTGGATCAGCAAGAAATCCAGGAGCATTTAAAATAAGCCAATCATGCTTAAAATTATCCAACTCGTCTTCTGTTGGTCTTAGAAACATGTTATGAGCAAATAAATTACTCCAGGAATATTCATTAACAACTCTAATATTCATTCTATGTTTTTCACTGGCACAAGCGTATACTTCTCTTGCAAATAATTCTTTATCACTTAGATAATCAATCATTTTTTTATGAAGTTGATCAAACTTATTTTCACTGAATGGTAAATTGATATCACCCCACCAAACAGTATTTTTTGTAATTGAATCTTTAACAATAAATCTATCTTGAGGGGATCTTCCTGTAAATTTACCAGTATTTATAGTAATTGCTCCTTGTGATGAGCGTATTGCATGTCCGCTACTTATGGAGTGCTCCTCAAGCTCATCGGATGAGAGATTCCAATGGACATTTGAGTTAGAAATACCAATATCAGAAAGGTTTTTTTTAGATGCTCTTATATCTTTAAAAGACATATATTTTTGTGTTTTATTGTGTTTTAAGAGCATACAAAGTTATATTTTATAATTAATTATGACATAAGTTTATAAATCTTTTTGAGATACTTAATAAAACAATAAATTAGCCAAAAACTTGCCATGAAACAGATTTTAGTAATTGGTGCTGGTAGATCAGCAGTAACTTTAATTGATTATTTATTGAAAGAAAGTCATTTGAATTTATGGAAAGTTACTATTGCTGATTACAATTTAAATTTAGCAGAAAATCTAGCTTCAAATAATTCAAATGCTCGACCAATTTTTTTTAATGTTAATGATGAGCAACAGAGAGAAAATGAAATTAGAAATTCAGATATTGTTGTTTCAATGTTACCATCTAATATGCATTATCTTGTTGCTAAAGATTGTTTGAAGTTTAAAAAAAATCTTGTAACTGCTTCTTATGTTTCAGATCAAATCAAAGCATATGATGAGTTGGCTAGAAAAAATAATATCATTTTCTTAAATGAAATCGGTTTAGACCCTGGAATAGACCATATGTCAGCAATGAAAGTTATAGATGAACTTAGATTAAAAAAAGCTAAGCTTCTGTCATTTAAATCCTATTGTGGTGGATTGATTCATCCAGAATCAGATAATAATCCATGGAATTATAAATTTACTTGGAATCCACGTAATGTCATATTAGCAGGTCAAGGTACCTCTAAGTATTTAGAATCAAATGAAATTAGAAAAATTAATTATGATTCTCTTTTTGAAGATATAGAAACAATAGATGTTTTAAGTCAAGGATCATTTGAAGCTTATGCAAATAGGGACTCATTATCATACATTAAATCTTATGGACTAAATGATATTGAAACAATATACAGAGGAACTTTAAGAAAAGTTGGTTTTTGCAGATCTTGGAGTGTTTTTGTAAAATTGGGATTAACTAAAGATAATTATTCTATTAAAAATTCAGAAGACTTGAGTTTTAGAGATTATTTGTCTTTGTTTTTACCAGAAAATAATTCTTTAACGGTTGAAGAGCGATTTTGTGATTTTTTGTTAATTGATGAATCTTCAAATGAGTTTTATAAGTTTAAATGGCTTGGTTTATTTTCAGATAGAAAATGTGAAATTATTAATGCATCACCAGCTCAAATTCTTCAAAAAATTACTGAAGAAAAATTGTCTTTAGATGACAATGATAAAGACATGGTTGTTATGCAACATCAATTTGAATATTTTTATGAAAATAAAAAACAAAAATTAAATTCATCTTTAGTAGTATTTGGTGATGATCAAAGGAATACGGCTATGGCTAAAACAGTTGGTCTTCCAGTTGCTATTGCTGTCAAGTTAATATTAAATAATACCATAACTCTTAAGGGAGTGCAAATACCAACATCAAAAGAAATATATCAGCCTGTTTTAAATGAACTTGAAAAAAATGGAATTAACTTTATTGATGAATTAGTTTAATTCAATTATTTCTTTAGGAATTTCTACAATTATATTTTTTTTCTGCTGTTCTATTAATTTAATAAAATGATTGTTGTAGGGAAAACAAAATTCATGTTTATTATTTGAAACATAAATTAATTTTTGTGATGTTTGTGAGTCAATTTTAGAAATTTTTCCAAGAATTCCAAAATTTTTATCTGTTACTGTAAAATTGATTAATTCATTATTTTTTTCTTCAGTTTCAATATTTTTTGGTTGGTATTTATTTGGAAAAAAAACATCATTATTTAATAATTTCTTTGCCTTTTTCTCAGAGTCAATATCCTCTATCTTAATTAAGATGTTTTTTGTTTTGTTTGGACTTATTCTTTCTAGAAAAAATGGAACAAGAATATTATCTATTTTAATAAATAGATATTTAATTTCGTTATAATTAAATGAAAAATCATTTTCATTGTAAATTATAAGATTTCCCTTATATCCATGCAATTTAAAAATTGATCCTATATAGAAACAATTTTGTTGCATTTTATTAAAGTGTTGATTTATTTTTTTTCTGAATCATCATCAGCTGTAGCTTCTTCCTCAGCCGGAGCTTCTTCTTCCGCTGTA
>CACHFI010000009.1 GCA_902579065.1 uncultured Bacteroidota bacterium | reverse complement strand
GAACTTCACTATCTATTAGTTCTGAAAGCAAACTAATATTATTAATCTTAAATTCTAAATCATCATTATAAAATTTCTTTTTTACCCTACCTGAAATATGAACTAACCATGTTGGTGTAAGGAAAGATTTAAATTTAATATAATCATCTCCAAAAAGGAAAAACTTAAATGCTCCATGATAATCTTCCATATGAAGTACTCCAAACTTTTTTCCTTTTTGTGTTTCTTTATGTTCAACATCAATAATTACTCCGGAAAGACGAATTTCTTTATTTTCTATCTTTTGTAAATCTGATAGTACAGAAAGATTTGAATTTGAAAAGTTATCGATTTCAAATCGATAATCATCAAGTGGGTGTCCAGAAAGATATATACCAACAACTTCTTTTTCTTTTGATAATAAATCCATCGTTGACCATTCTTCACAATCTGTAGCAGTTGGAGCTTGTAAAACAGAATCAGAATTCTCCCCAAACATATTGAATTGGTTAGAATTCTTTGTGTCTTGAACCTTATTACCAAACTTTATCATTTTTTCAATATAACTTTGATCTTTTTCAATTTCAAAATATTGAGATCTATTTATTCCAAAAGAATCAAAACCACCTGAATAAGCTAAACTTTCTAATGTTCGTTTATTAGCAGACCTTAGATCAACTCGTGAAACAAAATCACTAAAATCTGAATAATTTCCATTTTCTTTTCTTTCATCAACTATTGCTTTTACAGCTCCTTCACCAACGCCTTTAATCGCTCCTAATCCAAACCTAACCTCTCCTTCTTTATTTACAGCAAATTTGAAGAAACTCTCATTTACATCAGGGCCTAAAACCTTAACTCCCATATCCCTGCATTCTTCCATATAAAGTGTTATATCTTTAATATCCTTCATGTGATTTGTTAAAATAGCAGCCATTAATTCAGCAGGATAGTGTGCTTTTAGATATGCTGTTTGATATGCAATGAGAGCATAACATGTAGAGTGAGATTTATTAAAAGCATATGACGCAAAAGCCTCCCAATCCGTCCAAATCTTTTCAACTACTTTTATATCAAAACCATTTTTTTCACAACCTTCAAAAAACTTTGGCTTTAACTTATCAAGTACAGATTTAATTTTTTTACCCATTCCCTTCCTTAACATATCTGCATCACCTTTTGAAAAATTAGCTAGCTTTTGAGAGAGTAACATAACCTGCTCTTGATAAACAGTTATTCCATAAGTAGTTGATAAATAATCTTCCATCTCTGGCAAATCATAAACAATTTCTTCCTTTCCATGTTTACGTTTAATATAATTTGGAATATATTCCATTGGGCCTGGTCTATAGAGAGCATTCATAGCAATCAAATCATCAAACTTATCCGGTTTTAATTGCTTGAGATGAGCTCGCATTCCATCAGAAGAAAACTGAAAAATCCCTTTTGTTTTTCCATTTTTAAATATTTCATATGTTTTAGCATCGTCAAGTGGAAGATTATCAATATCAATATTTTTATTATGTAATTTTTGGATGATCTTTACACAATCTTTAATTATTGTTAAGTTTTTTAATCCTAAAAAATCCATTTTTAGAAGACCAGCATTCTCAACTACACTATTATCAAATTGCGTTACCATAAGATCAGAATCCTTGGAATTAGTAATAGGAATTAAATCAATTAATGGTTCAGGTGTAATTATTATTCCACAAGCATGAGTTCCCACGTTTCTAACAGACCCTTCAAGTTGAATAGCATTATTTATTGTATCTGCATGTAAATCGTTACCCTTAGAAAAATCAATTAATTTTTTTGCATTTGACAATTGATCCTTTTTAACATTCTTTTTTAAATCGCTGTCAGAATAATTAAAAATTTTATCAAGTGACATTAGATCTGGCACAAGTTTAGCCATTTTATCTGCCTCAAATAAAGGTAAATCTAGTACCCTAGCAGTATCCCTAATAGAAGATTTTGCAGCCATAGTACCAAAAGTAATTATCTGAGCCACATTTTTTTTACCATATTTTTCAACTACCCAATCAATAACTCTAGATCTACCCTCATCATCAAAATCTATATCAATATCGGGAAGAGAAATTCTTTCAGGATTTAAAAAACGCTCAAAAAGCAAATCATATTTTATAGGATCAACATTTGTAATCTTAGTGCAATATGCAACTACAGAGCCAGCAGCAGAACCTCTTCCTGGTCCTACAGAAACATTCATCTTTCTTGCTTGTGCAATGAAATCTTGTACAATCAAAAAGTAACCTGGATAACCAGATTTTTCTATTGTTTCTAATTCAAAATCAATCCTCTCTTTTATCTCATCATTAATTTCTAAATACCTTTCTTTGGCTCCTTCATATGTTAAATGCTTTAGATAAGCATTTTCTCCTCTTTTGCCACCATCTTTTTTATCAAGATCATTTTTGAAGTTGTCAGGTATAGCAAACTCTGGAAGTAAAACTTCAGTATTTAAATTATATACCTCAACCTTTTCAATTATTTCATTAATGTTATTTATCGATTGAGGAATATCACTGAAAAGATCATTGATTTCTTTTTGATCTTTAAAATAAAATTCATTGTTAGGAAATCCATATCTAAAACCTCTACCCTTGCCAATTGGAGTAGATTTTTGTTCAGCATCTTTAACACAAAGTAAAATATCGTGTGAAGATGCATCTTCTTTATTTACATAGTAAACATTATTTGAAGCAATAAGTTTAACATCATATTTCTCGGCAAGCTTAATTAAAATACTATTTACATGATCTTCTTCCTCTAAACCATGTCTATTAATTTCAACATAAAAATCTTCTCCAAAATTTTCTTTCCACCATTTAAATTCTTGTTCTGCCTGCTCTTCTCCAACATTTAAAATTAAATTTGGTATGCTTCCATACAAACTACCTGTTAAAACAATTAAGCCTTCCCTATGTTTTAAAACTAGCTCCTTATCTACTCTAGGAACATAATAAAAACCATCAATGTAGGCAAGTGAACTTAGTTTAGATAAATTGTGATAACCTATTTTATTTTTAGCTAAAAAAGGAATTTGAGCACCATAATCTTTAAATGATTTATCTGAGTGATTAGCACATATATTTAACTCACATCCTAAAATTGGTTTAAGTTTAAGCTTATTTGGATTGTCTAGTTCGGAATTTATTGGGTGTTTCAATACTGAATTTATAAACCTGTAAGCACCATACATATTTGCATGGTCAGTTAAACCAATAGCAGGCATATTTAACTCAGCTGCTCTGTTTACTAATAAATCAATATCTCCACTTGCTTGTAAAATTGAATATTGAGAATGAACATGTAAATGGGAGAAACAAGATTCAGATTTTATATTATTATCTACTACTATTTCAATATTTTTTTCATCCTCTTTACTCTTATCTTTTTTATCATTTTGATCTTCTTTTTCATAAGGTTGTACATTAAGACCTATCAACTGAATGGTTTCTGAATTATTTTCGATAAATTTTTGAAAAGCTAGTTCATCCATACCCACTTTTTGGAATGGAATTACTGAAAGTCTAATAAGTTCTAAAAAGCATCTAGTTGTAGCTTCTACATCTGCAGAAGCATTATGCGCCTCAGCAAAGTTTTCGCCAAATAGCTTATTATACAATTCAGATAAATTTGGCCATTTATATTTTCCTCCTCTTCCCCCAGGAAGTTGACAAAAATCAGTAGATTCCTCTTTTGTATCAATGGATGTTTTATTTTCTAAAACATTAACCATTTCAGATCTTAGAAATTCACAGCCTACAATATTATTATCAAAACTAATATTGTGTCCAATAATAAATTCTACGCTATTTAGAGCTTCAGTAAAAAAAGACAAAACCTCTTTTAATGGCAATCCTTTTTTATGAGCAAGTTCAGTGGAAATTCCGTGTATTTTTTCTGAATTATAAGGTATTGTAAAACCTTCAGGTTTTATGATATAATTTTTGACTTCTATTAAATCTCCTTTAATATCATGAATTTGCCAAGCAATTTGAACCATGCGAGGCCAATTATTAAAATCTGTTAGAGGAGCTCTATAGTTTAATGGAAGTCCTGTTGTTTCTGTATCAAATACTAAATACACCTAAATAATAACTTTAAATCAATTGAGGTAAATTTAGAAAAAAGAGAAAGTTTGATATTTGAAAAGAGGTTTAACTTTCAAAGAAGTTAATAACTTTTTACAGGAATCCAACACTTTTCATCCAATCATCATTGTAGACTTTAGCTATATATCTTGATCCATGATCATGTAATAAAACAACTACAACATCATTAGCAGTTAAATTATCTTTTAATTGATTCAAACCAGCAATTGCACTACCGCAAGAATATCCACAAAACAAACCTTCTTCTTTTGCTAATCTTCTTGTGAAAATTGCACCATCTTTATCTGTCACTTTTTCAAAGTGATCAATCAAATCAAAATCAACATTTTCAGGTATAATATCTTCTCCTATTCCCTCAGTAATGTATGGATATATTTCATTTTCATCAAAAACCCCAGTCTCATGATATTTTTTAAAAACAGATCCATATGTATCAACACCCCAAATCTTAATGTTGGGATTCATTTCCTTAAGGTAGCGTCCAACTCCGGAAATTGTTCCTCCTGTACCAACACCAACTATAAAATGAGTTATTTTTCCATCAGTTTGCTTCCAAATTTCTGGACCTGTAGTTTCGTAGTGTGCCAATCTATTGGAAAGATTTGAATATTGATTTGGATAATATGAATTTTCTATTTCTTTACTTAATCTTGCTGCAACAGAATAATATGAATCAGGATGATCTGGAGCAACGTTAGTTGGACAGATATAAACCTCTGCTCCCATAGCTTTTAAAATATCAATCTTTTCTTTTGATTGCTTATCTGACATGGTACAAATCAATTTATAACCCTTTTTTATACAGGCTAAAGCTAATCCCATTCCTGTATTACCAGATGTTCCTTCAATAATTGTCCCTCCTTTTGTAATTAAACCTTTAGCTTCAGCATCCTCAATCATTTTTAGAGCCATTCTATCCTTGGTTGAATGTCCAGGATTAAAACTTTCCACTTTTGCAAGTAATAGAGCGTCAGAATCAATTACGCAATTTAATTTTACTAGAGGTGTATTTCCTATTGTGTCTACAATACTGTTAAAGTATTCCATAGTTTAGTTTGTAATGCAAATTTACAAACTACTATTCAAACTTAATTGATTTAGCTGGAGATATTTTAGATATCACTGTCGATGGAATAACCAAAATAAGATAGCAAATTATAATAGTCCCAAAATTTATTAATAGTAATGATAAAAACTCAATTTTTATTGGAACATAGCTCATAAAATAAATATTTTCATCAAGCTTAATAAGATTAAAATATTTCTGAGCAATTGAAAAAGAAAGTGCAACAAGATTTCCAAATAATAATCCTGATGAAATTATATAGAGAGAATTATAAATAAAAACTTTTCTTATATCCCAATTAGTAGCACCTATTGCTTTTAAAACCCCTATTAATCTACTTTTCTCTAAAATTATAATTAATAATGAGGTTACCATATTTACACCACCGACTATTAGCATCAAAATAATAATAATAAGAACGTTAAAATCTTGTAGTCTTAACCAATCAAATATTTGGGGGTATTTATCCTTTATACTAATTGCTTTTAAATCAAAATCAATTGTTTCATCAATTAATTCAGAATTGTATTGTAAATTATCAATGTTGCTTAATAACACTTCATATCCTCCAATTTGATTATTATTCCAATTATTTAGTTTTTGAATATGTTTTATATCTGCAAGCAGTGTTATTTCATCAAATTCAGTTAAACCTGTTTTGTAGATACCTGAAATTATAAATTTCCGAACTCTAGTTGGCTTTTGTACAAAATACATCACAAGGTCATCACCTATTTCGAGCTTCATTTTTTTACTTATGTTCTCAGAAATTAACACCTTATTGCTTGTTACAGAATCATAAATAGGAAGTTCACCTAAAACAAGATTTTTTTCAAAAAACTTCCAATTATAGTCTTGACCAACACCCTTAATAATAACTCCTAAAATCTCTTCTTCCTTTTTAATTATACCAGCTTTAGTAGCAAATTGCTGGATATTTTCAACATCATCTATTGATTCTATTTTTAAAACAATTTCTTTAGAATAATTTATTGGATCATTTTCATAAGATTGGTTGTAGCTAAATTTGGTTACACTTACATGTCCACCAAAACCAAATACTTTATCGCTAATCTCTGCTTTAAAACCTGAAAGAATAAATACTGATAACAGCATAATAGATACTGAGAGAGCAACAGCTAAAATTGCTATACGAATTATAGGGCGTGTATAACTATTATTGTTTTCTTTTGCATTATATAATCTTTTTGCAATAAAAAGAGATGTATTCATAATGGCTAAAATAAAACAAAATATTATCATACTACTTATTCTTTCTAGTCTAGGATTGCATGCTCAGCAACTTATTTTAGGATCAGAAAGAATGGATGAAATTATCAATTCTATTGATAATAAAAATCTAGCTATTGTTGGAAATCAAACATCATTAGTAAATGATATACATCTTGTTGACACACTCCTTTCACTAAAACAAAATATTGTATCTGTTTTCTCACCTGAACATGGCTTTAGAGGAACTGAAGATGCAGGAGCCAAAATTGACAATGAATATGACAGTAAAACAGGATTGCCTATAATTTCACTTTATGGAAAAAATAAAAAAACCAACGAGTGAGCAGTTAAATGGTATAGACATTATTATTTTTGATATACAAGATGTAGGAGCAAGATTTTACACCTACATTTCCACTCTTCACTATGCAATGGAAGCCGCTGGTGAAAACAATATAAAAGTAATTGTTCTGGATAGACCTAATCCAAATGGACATTATGTTGATGGTCCTATTCTTGAAAAAGAATTTAAATCATTCGTTGGAATGCACGAGGTTCCCATAGTTCATGGAATGACCATTGGAGAATATGCTAATATGATTGTTGGAGAAAAATGGATAGATGATTCTTGTGAATTAGAAGTTATTAATATGATAAATTATAATAGAAATGATTTATATGAACTTCCTATCAAACCATCACCTAATCTTCCAAACAGCAAATCAATAAATCTATATCCGTCTTTATGCTTATTTGAAGGTACAAACGTAAGTGTTGGACGTGGAACTGACAAACCATTCCAACATTTTGGCTCACCTTTTTTAAAGTTTTATAGTTATGCTTTTATTCCAAAAAGTGGTCCTGGTAGTAAATTTCCAAAACATGAAAATAAAACTTGTACTGGAAGAAATTTAGAAAACTATCCCTATCTAAGTTCTATTAATCTAAATTGGCTTATAGAGTCATTTAAACAAACATCAAACAAAGAAGATTTTTTTAATAATTTTTTTGACAAGCTTGCTGGGACTGATAAACTTAGAACACAAATTATTTCAGGATTAAATGAAAAAGAAATTAGATCAAGTTGGGAACCTGGACTAAAAGAATTCAAAAAAAACAAGAGATAAATATTTACTATATTAAATCCTTCCAGGATATAATTTTAAGGCTTCCTCTAAACAATTTATTGCATTTTGAAGAGATTCCTGATTTAATACATATGCAATTCTTACCTGATTATAACCCTCCCCTTTTGTGGAATAAAATCCTGCAGCTGGTGCCACCATTAATGTCTCATTGTTAAAGTCAAATTCTTCTAATAGCCATTGTGCAAATTTTTCAGCATTATCAACAGGTAGTTCTGCAATTGCATAAAATGCACCTTTTGGTTTTGGACAAATAACTCCTTCAATTTTATTTAAACCATCAACTAATAGATCTCTTCTTGAAACGTATTCATTTATTACATCATCAAAATATGATTTTGGAGTTAAAAGAGCTGCCTCTCCAGCTACCTGACCAAATGTTGGAGGAGAAAGTCTTGCCTGTGCAAATTTCAATGCTGTGGAGATAACTTCTTTATTTTTAGAAACAATACAGCCTACCCTAATTCCACACATACTGTATCTCTTAGATGTAGAATCTATTACAACAGCATTATCTTCTAATCCATCAAGATTTAAAATAGAAAGATGCTTATTTCCATCATAACAAAACTCTCTATATACTTCATCAGCAAATAAAAACAAGTCATATTTTTTAACAATATCACGAAGAGTTTCTAGCTCATCTTTTGAATATAAATAACCAGTTGGATTTCCAGGATTACAAATTAAAATTGCTTTAGTTTTACTTGTAATTAACTTTTCGAATTCATCTATAGGGGGAAGTGCAAATCCATTATTTATTGATGTTGAAATTGGCTTTACAGTAATTCCAGCAGATGTAGAAAAACCATTATAATTTGCATAAAATGGTTCTGGAATAATAACTTCATCTCCAGAATCCAAACAGCTATTTAATGCAAAAAGTAATGCCTCAGATCCTCCTGTAGTAACCATTAACTCATCAAAATTCACATCCATACCCAAAGATTGATAGTATGATGCTAAACCTTTCCTATAACTTTCAAAACCTGCTGAATGACTGTATTCAACAACCTGACTAGAAAAATTCTTTACTGCATCTAGAGCAACCTGTGGAGTTTCAATATCCGGTTGCCCAATATTTAAATGATATACTTTTTTACCTTCTTTTTTAGCTTTTTCAGCATATGGAACCAATTTTCTAATTGGCGACTCTGGCATTATTAATCCTTTATTTGATATTTTGGGCATAGTTTCTAAAAAAAAAACACCTCACATAATGAGGTGTAAATAAATATTATTTGTTCTGTTTTAGTTTCTTTCTAATGGTGAACCAGTATTTTTCTTTACTGGCATTGCACCTTCATCCTTTGGTGGAGCCTTTACTTCACCTTTAATTGTAAGAATAACAGGTCTTTTATCAGCATTAGTTGATAAAGTAATTGTTTTTGTAAATTTTCCAACTCTATTTGTAGCATATTTTACTCCAATTGTTCCATCCTCTCCAGGTTGCCAAGTTGCAGAACCATCAGCTTTTCTCCAAGTTGGAACAGTACACCCACAACTTCCTTTTGCACTTTTAATTATTAAAGGATCAGTTCCAGTACTTTTAAATTTAAATTCTCTATCACCATTGGAATTGTGCTCTATAACACCATAGTCTACAACTTTTGATTCAAATTCTATTCCAGCATTAACAGATTTCTCTTGTGATTGAGCGGATCCGGCTGGAGCAGCACTCTGAGCACTAGAAATAAGGAAACTTGAACATAAAAAAAGAGTTAAAAATATTTTTTTCATTGCCTATTTAATTTTTTATTTATTCTTGAAAAGTGAACGTCAAATTTACTAAATTATTTCCTTTACACAAATTAATTTTTTAGAACAATAAATTTAGTAATTTCGCCATTTACTATAGAAAAACAAGCATGTCTATTCCAAAAACATATCAACCAAATCAAGTTGAAGATAAATGGTATGATCACTGGCTAAAAAAAGAATATTTCTTTTCAAAACCAGATGATAGAGATGCATTTACTATTGTAATTCCACCTCCAAATGTTACTGGTGTCTTACATATGGGTCATATGCTTAATAATACTCTTCAAGATGTTTTAATAAGAAAAGCTAGAATGCAAGGTTTTAATGCTTGTTGGGTTCCTGGAACTGATCATGCATCAATTGCAACAGAAGCAAAAGTTGTACAAAAATTATCTAATGAAGGAATAGAGAAAAAAGACATAACTAGAGAAGAATTTCTTTCACATGCCTGGCAATGGAAAGAAAAACACGGAGGTATAATTCTAGAACAATTAAAAAAATTAGGTGCATCATGTGATTGGAATAGAACCAAATTTACGATGGATGATGACATGAATGAATCTGTTATTGATGTATTTATTGACCTGTACAATAAAGGGTTGATTTACAGAGGTGTCAGAATGGTAAATTGGGATCCATCTGCTCAAACAGCTTTATCTGATGAAGAAGTAATACATAAGGAAGTTGATTCAAAATTATATCACATTTCATATGATATAGAAAACAGTAACGAAAAAATCACTATTGCAACAACTAGACCGGAAACAATTTTGGGTGATAGTGCAATATGTATTAATCCTAATGATAAAAGATTTACTCATCTAAAGGGTAAAAGAGCCATTGTTCCTTTGATAAATAGAAGTATTCCAATAATATTTGACGAATATGTAGATATGGAATTTGGTACTGGAGCTTTGAAGATAACTCCGGCTCATGATATAAATGATTACGAAATTGGTGATAAACATAATTTAGAAACAATTGATATTTTAAATGATGATGGTACATTATCTGAACATGCAATTTTATATGTTGGAAAAGATCGATTTGAAGTAAGAAAAATTATTGCTCAAGATTTAAAAAAAGAGAATCATCTAGTAAAGGTTGAAGAATATAAAAATAAGGTAGGTTTTTCTGAGAGAACTGATGCTGTGATTGAACCAAAACTCTCAATGCAATGGTTTTTAAAAATGGAAGAGCTTTCAAAGCCTGCACTAAAGCATGTAATGAATGACGATATTAAATTTCATCCTCCAAAATTTAAAAACACCTATCGCCATTGGATGGAAAATATTAAAGACTGGTGCTTATCACGTCAATTGTGGTGGGGACAAAGAATACCTGCATTTTATTATGATGGAAATAAATTTGTTATTGCAAAAACTAAAGAAGAGGCTCTATTATTAGCAAAGAAAATTAAATCAGATGTTAGTTTAGAAGATTTAAGACAAGATGAAGATGTTTTAGACACTTGGTTTTCATCATGGCTATGGCCAATTTCTGTATTTGATGGAATTAATAATCCAAAAAATAAAGAAATAAAATATTACTATCCGACAAACGATCTTGTAACAGCTCCTGAAATTTTATTTTTTTGGGTTGCAAGAATGATTATGTCTGGTTATGAATATGAAAAAGAACTTCCTTTCAAAAATGTCTATCTAACAGGAATCGTAAGAGATAAAATTGGTAGAAAAATGAGTAAATCTCTTGGCAACTCTCCAGATCCTTTACAACTAATTGAAAAATACGGTGCTGATGGAGTTAGAGTTGGAATGTTATTATGCTCCCCTGCAGGAAATGATTTACCTTTTGATGAAACTCTTTGTGAACAAGGACGTAATTTCTCAAATAAAATATGGAATGCCTTTAGATTAATAAAAGGATGGAACGTTGAAGAAATATCTCAAGAACAAGCATCATCTGATGCTATCATATGGTTTGAAAACAAATTAAATCTTACAGTAAGTGAGATCAATCAATCATTTTCAAAATATAGAATTTCTGAAGCTCTCATGTCAACCTATAGGCTAATATGGGATGATTTTTGCTCTATATATCTAGAAATAATTAAACCTGATTATCAAAAACCCATAGATAAGAAAACATATAATCAAACTATAATCTTTCTTGAAGATATTTTAAAATTATTACATCCGTTCATGCCTTTTCTAACAGAAGAAATTTGGCATTTAATAGATAATAGGGAAAATGATATTATTGTAGCGAGTTGGCCAGAATCAAACACTTTCAATAAGGAATTAATTAGTGATTTTGAAAGAACTATGGAAGTTGTAAGTAGAATTAGAAATATTAGAAAAGAAAAAAATATTGCTAAAAAAGAAGCTATAGAACTACATATCATTGAACACGAAAAACCTAAAAATAATCATGATTCTATTATCTTAAAACTTGGAAATTTATCAACCCTAAACTACGGAGAGAAAAAAATTGAACAAGCTTTTTCTTTCATGGTAAAATCTAATGAGTACTTCGTTCCTCTTACAGATAGTTTTGATAAGGAAACAGAATTAGCAAAACTTAATAAAGATTTAGATTACACTAAAGGATTTTTAAAAATAGTAGAATCTAAACTATCCAATAAGAAATTTGTGGAAAACGCTCCCAAGAATCTTGTGGAAAATGAACAAAATAAACTTAAAGATGCTAAGGAAAAAATTAGGATCCTAACAGAAAAAATCACTTCTTTAAGTTAAGATCCTAATAATTTTATTCAATAATTAGTTTTCTATTTATATCTCCGCTTTTTGTAGCTATTTTAACAAGATATACTCCCTTTGGATAATTTGAAAAATCAATAGATGTAATATTTTCAGCAACACTGATGTCATTAACTCTAAATATTTCTTCTCCAAGAACATTAATAACACTAATTCTTTCAACGTTATTATTCGAGTTATTGAATTCAAAATATACTAATGAGGATGAAGGGTTAGGATAAATAGAAAAGTGTGTTCCTTCATCTGATATATTTGTATTACAAGAGTCAACGTATATCATAACAGTTGCAACCGCATCACATCCATTAATATCAATTGTAGTTAGTGTATATAACTGATCTGCCGTTGGACTAACTGTAATTATTTGTCCTGTCATACCATTATCCCAAGAGTATGACTGATAACCTGTTGATGCAGTAATAACAGCAGCATCTCCTAAACAAATTTTTCCATCAAACGGATTAGTTGCAATTGATGGAACAAAAGGTTGATTTACAGTTAAGTTAGTATAAATAATACTATCACAGAAATTTGAAGCATTTAATGTATCGTAATAAATTCCTGTTGTAGTATAAGTATTTGATCCAACTGTAACTGAATTTCCATCACAAATAGATACAATGTTAGGAGTTAAATTTGCAGCCATTTCAATATCATAGTAGAAATAGTAATAACCCGAACTATTTGCTGTAGATCCAGTAATTGAAGCTAAATTTCCAAAATTATATGGATACGTAGCACCAGCATTATTTCTAAACACTCCTATTTGACTTGGGTTATCTAATCCAAGTTCATAATCCGTTCCCACAGGTAAATCAAAGTTTAAAGTAACTCTTTGAGAACCCGCAACAACATTTTGAGTTGAACTTTCTATGATTGTTCCATTATCATCTCTTAATTCAAATGTTAATACTCCAGGATCTTCAACATAAATCAAAGCAGATACAATTCTTGAAGGGACATAACAGTCTAATACAAGTCTTCTGTCAAAACTAAAATATCCTCCAGGATTATTTATACTATCAGGTTCACCTCCAAAAAATTACAGGATATGCAGCAGAAAGAACAGTTAAATTTGTTGTAACTGTACTATCACAACCATTAGATCCAATAAGAGTATCATAGTAAGTTCCTGAATTAGTATACATATTATTTCCTACCATAAAATAATCTCCATAACAAATAGTAGTGTTATTAGTACTTGAACCACCTGAAATAGGATTGACAAATAAAATAGTAGATACTAAACTATCACAGCCAAAAGAAGTTTGGAAAGTATCTATGTAAGTTCCGCTTACAGAATAAATATTATTACCAATAGAATAGGTCTCTCCTAGACAAATTGTTTGATTATTTTGATAATTTATAACAGGATTTACTGTTAAGTTTGTATACACTAAACTATCACATCCAGAAGAAGACATCATAGTATCAATGTATAATCCTGATGTTGTATAAATACTTGATCCAACTGAAATACTTTCACCTTGACATATGGCATACTCAGTAGGAGCGTTTGAAGCACGCATCTCAATGTTATAGAAAAAGTAATAATAATCACCAAATTGCTGTGCACTTGATTGAGTTATAGATGCTAGATTTGCAAAATCATATGGAAAACTAACTCCAGCATTATTTCTATATAATCCTCCAAAATTAGATGCTGGAGAAACCCCTAATTCAAAATCAGTTCCAACTGGCATTTCAAAATTAAGAGTAACAAAATTTGCTCCATCAACTAAAGCATAAATTGTATCTTGTAATGTATTACCATTATTGTCTCTTAGTTCAAATTCATAGATGGTATTTCCATCAGAGTAAACTGTTGCAGAAACAATATTCGTAGGTACATAGCAATCAAGTATAAGGTGTTGATCGCCAGTATAATAACCTCCTCCACCTACAGTATTATTTAATATTCCTCCATAGACAGAATTGTACTGAGAATATATATTTATTTCAGTGTTTATTATACTATCACAACCACCTGATGCAACTAAGGAATCAGTATAATTTCCAGCTGAAAAATAAACATTTGAACCAACAGAAACACTGTCTCCAGGACAAATATCATACACTAAATTTGTTGGTGAAACAACTCTCAAATCAAGCGTTATAATACTATCACATCCAACTGAATTTGTTAAAACATTTGTATAAACACCAGTTTGATAATATTTATTTCCAGCTACAGTGGCAGTGTCACCATAACAAATTGTATAATCAAGATTTCGAAATGATGCAGATTGAGATAAAACATGAAGATTGGTGGTAACTATACTATCACAACCAAAAATACTAGTCAATGTATCGTTATAAACTCCGCTTGAGTCGTATACGTTTCCGTTTACTGTTATTGACAGGCCATTACAAATAGTATCAAATGAATTTGTATATACTGTAGAATTTGAATGAGAACCCAAATAATTCCAATTTTCATATCCAAATACTATCCATTGTGAATTTAACGGATCAGTTCCAGCAGCATTACTCCAGCTTGTATCCCCACGCATTATTCCACATTTTCTAACTAGAGTATGATTAGCAGTTCCTTCAGAAACTCCAGCAACATCCCAACCAGTTCCTGGATCACCATTCCAATCTCCTACCCAATCTAATATATTATACAAACCACTATCTGGGTGAGTTGGAACAACTGGTTCATCACCAAATACAAGTGCCAAACCATCATCTCCATTACTTAATAACTGAGAAATCATATCTGCTTGATTTAGAATAAAACCATTAGAATTAACATGAGCCACTATATACACACCATGAGGTAATATTACTGCACCAGGAGCAAAATCATTCCAGGTTTCATAAACTCCAGGAGTTGTTGGATTACCTCCTACTCTAGCCCATGCATAATCATCTAACACAACTGTATCTTGAGTTGGGTTATATATTTCGAAATATCTATTAAACCCTCCACCATCAGAATGCTCAGAGAAAAATAAAGGAGCAGCACCATAAACACATGAGCCATCATCAACAGTTGCTGTTGAATCAAAATTCAGTGCTATTGGATCAGTACATCCACTACATGAAGAGTTCCATAGAGGATTTAAAGAACTATCAGCCGTACAAAAATATAAGGGTGGGGTAATTGTTAATCCAAAAGTATCGGTAACATATTGAACAATATTTCCTACAACATCATCATAAATAAATCCTGCTTGACAAACTCCACAATCATCTAACAATGAAGTTCCATAAGCTATTCCATTACAATCTGGATACATACATGATCCATCATCAAATATCGCAGTAGAATCATAATTTAAAGCATTAGTATCTGTACATCCAGGGTTAGGTAATAATACAGCATCTATAACATGTACAACTCCATTGTCAGCTATTACATCGACCACAGTTACCATAGCCCCATCAATATACACTCCTGTTGTATCAATTGTTACTGTTAAATCTGTTCCAAGTAATGTTGTTACTATTTGACCATTAGATAACATTGATGACATAACACTATCTCCAACTGCATGATGTAATAATATATTTGTTAAAGTTGGAATATCATTTAAAAGTGCAGGTACTGTTCCAACTGGTAATGCATTAAAAGCAGCATCCGTTGGCGCAAATAATGTAAATGGCCCAGTTGCTGATAAAGTTCCATCTAAAGAACAAGCATCAATAGCTGCTTTTAATGTTGAGTGATCTGACGAACCAGAAACAATTCCATAAACAGTATATGTGCAAGACATATCATCTATTAAAGCCAATGAATCATAATTATTTGCTATTGGATCAGTACAACCACTACAAGATGAATTCCACAGCGGATTAGATGGATCATTTGGCATTACTAAAATCTCTGTAGGCCCTAATACAACTCCAGCTGTATCATTTATAAAAGTAGGTATATGAGTAACAAAATTATAGATATATGCTAACTGACACACTCCACAACTATCAACTAGTGCAGGACCTCCATAGATACCATTACAATCTTGTGATGGTGGTAATAATACCGCATCAATTATGTGTACTACCCCATTGTCAGCTATAACATCGACCACAGTTACCATAGCCCCATCAATATATACTCCTGTTGTATCAATTGTAACTGTTAAATCTGTTCCAAGTAATGTTGTTACTATTTGACCATTAGATAACATTGATGACATAACACTATCTCCAACTGCATGATGTAATAATATATTTGTTAAAGTTGGAATATCATTTAATAGTGCAGGTACTGTTCCAACTGGTAATGCATTAAAAGCAGCATCCGTTGGCGCAAATAATGTAAATGGACCAGGCCCAGACAATGTTGAACTTAGCGCACATGTATCAATAGCTACTTCTAAAGTAGTATGATCTGGGGAATTAGATACAATATCATAAACTGTATTTTGTGAGAAAGCATTAAAACATACAGCAAAAGATAAAAATATAGTAGAGATAAAATTCTTCATAATTATGATTTTTTAGGTTTGTAAATTTATGAAATAAAAACGCAATTCAAGTGCGTTTAAATATTAAATAAAAATTAAGAAAAATTAACTAGACACTAGAATTACCCCAGTCAATAAAAGCTTTTATAATTAATCTAAATATTATAATAATAGCAATACCAGCTAAAATTAAAGTAACAACAAAGAAGCTCCCAAACAAGCCAAGTAAAGAATTGGTTCTTTTCCTTTTTTTATTTTTCACTTTCAGCTCCTCCCTCTGTTTTTTAATTTGATTGGATTCATTTGTAATGACTTTATCAACTACATTTTCATCAGATGAAACCTTAATATATATTTTACCATTTTTTCTTATTGTATCCATTTCAAATACATCAACAGGAAAACTGGCAAAAATTATATTTGGTAATAGTAACAAGAAAAAAAATATTTTTTTCATTTTTCTATGAAATATCGTTTAATAATGTTGCAATACCGATTATAAATATTACTAAAATAATAATTAACATAATTAAAATTATCTGCCAAAAAGTTATTGGGGTTTTGACTGATTCTTTAGAATATTGAATATTTTTTATTTTGAGCCTTTCACGATATTGCTTCATATTTTCATTTGGAAGTGGATATTTAAATAGAGAATCAACTCCAATTTCTTTGTATTGTAATCCACTAATATTAATAGTGTCTGTATTTTCTAAACATGTTGTTGGGAAAGAAGCAAATAAAAAGCTTGGAAGAAATAATAATATGACAAAAAACATTCTCATCTATTGACAAAAAAAATAAATGTAAATTATAATGTTATGCTATGCATAATTAATTGTAAATGAAAAAATTAATTTATACCCTCTTTTACAATATTTCCACTTTTATCCCAAATTTTAAAATCTCCCTTAGCTTTTCCATTAACAAATGTTAGAATAGATTTTTTTTGGCCATTTTCGTGCCAAAAAGTAGAAACACCATGCTTCCTTCCATTTAAGAAATGTATTTCAAAAGACAATAAATCACCCTCATATTGTCTACTTACACCAGTAAAAAGAGTGTCATTATAAAAATATCTTTGATAACCATCAATGGTTAATTGATCAGGTGTAACAATTTTGAGATCTTCATAAATTTCAATTTCTTGTTTCATTTCCTCATCAGCATCTATTTCCTCCACATCATTTTCAGAAATTGGATTGACTTTTGTTGATTCTATAGAATCATTTGTCTGATCATTTTTTTTGTCCTGAGAGCAGGAAAACATTAAAAAAACAAATAGAAAAATATATATTTTGATATGCATGATTTATTAATTTTAAATTATTAATCTAACTCCCTCCCCAAGTATCTTGAAAAAAAATCCCCACTCCTAATTCTGCCCATAAATAAAAGAGAAAAATTATCACAAAAAAAACAATTATCTCTTTTTTTCTTGTCATAATCAGTTAATAAGGAATTCTTTAGTAATAGCGTTTCCATCAATTATTATTGACATAAAATAAATACCTGATTTTAACTCCGATGTTTTAATTAATTCAACTGTTTTTCCATTAGATTTTTTTGTTCTTGATTGATTTACAATAGAACCAAGTTCATTATACATAACCCACCTATAATCACTATTTGATTTAAATGATAGATTAATGAAATCAGTTGAAGGATTAGGGAATATATTTAACTCAATTTCATCAGAAAGAAGATTATTATCAGATAATAATATATTCGGAGAACTCAAGTTAATCTGGTAAACTCCATTTCCATATGTAGCTACTACAAGTAAGTTATCAGAAGATCTAAAACTTAAATCTTCAACTATTGTTGA
The DNA here is from genome assembly GCA_902579065.1 of uncultured Bacteroidota bacterium. Taxonomy (GTDB): domain Bacteria; phylum Bacteroidota; class Bacteroidia; order Flavobacteriales; family BACL11. Next base: position 15,820 of record CACHFI010000009.1, on the reverse strand, counting down.
TCCAAATTCTTCAAAACCTATCTGCTGCCAAACTGTATTTACCCCATCTAAATCTCTTGTACCAAATAATCCAACTGTAGTACCTACAAGATATAATGTGTCATTATCAAAAGGAATAATCAAGGCCGTTCTACATGAAGGTCCATTACCGGATCCTGTGTTAGTATCCTCTAAATTACCAGCTATTTTTTCCCATGACTGACCTCCATCCACACTATGGAATAATGAATAAACACTATAATTTGAATACACACATATTATCTCATCAGCATCTTGTGGATTAATGGCAATATCAGCAACATAAGAATTTGATCCAGTAGGAGGCCCAGAAAGAATTGTCTTTGGCGGATCACCTACACTAGCATTATCAATTCTATACATATATTTTGATGAAGTTCCATAGTATAAAATATCTGGCGGATTAACAGATGAATTTATAGTAGAAATAGCCATTTGTACATGAAGTGAATCACTAAAAAACTCCCAACCAAAATTTGATTTATCATTAGAATTATTGTAAGGAATAGTATTTAATGAATTATGTCTCCAAATTTTATTTTTTTCAGCCCAATACAAAACATTATCATTATTTTCATCCATTGCCATAGGGTTTTTCCAACGATATTTTGTACTATCACAAGATGCAGGATCCATTCTTTGAAAAACAGTTGCTGCACCGGTATTATCAAGCTTCATTTTATAAAGTACACCCCTTTGAATAGAAAGATAAAAATCTTCTTCATTATCAGCGATACCAGCAATCATACCATCTCCATTGAATGGCATTTTCCAAGTTGAATTTGAATTTTTAGAAAAAGTAACTCTATTTCCATTATCTTGTAATCCTGCATGCATTACTTCAGAATTAGCATTTTTACTAACTGTAGCTACATAAAGTTGGGTTGTATTATATCCATTATTTAAGGAAACCCAATCTACTGTATCCTTAAAAACATTTAGGGTTTTGTAAACACCTCCATCATTTCCATTTATCATAACATTATGGTCGGATGGTAAATACAGAATTTCATGCTGATCTGGATGATGATTTTCATAAGACCCCCAGTTTTCGTGTCCCTCTTTTGACCCTGCCATATATCCTCCAATTATTGAAGTATTGTTTGGAGATGTAAAACCATCTGTTGATCTCCATAAATTAGTACCACCAATTATAACAAGATTAGTATCCGTGGGATGAACACTTACCACCAAATCATATGATCCTTGTGCATTAAAATTATCAAAAGAAGCTGGATAATTTGCAGGAATATTTGCTGATAAATCAGTCCATCTTCCTCCAGCACCTGTTCCATCACCTGATAAGTATTCATATTTCCAAAGCGATGTCCATGTACTCCCATTGAAGAAAGTTTGTGTGTATTGACCATATCCTGTAGTTTCAGCAGCAATAAAATAAATTACATTTTCATTTGATGGACTTACACCAATCTCTACCCTACTATATCCAGGAGCAAAATTAGGTGGAAGAATATTTTTCCATGTTTGACCATCAGATGATCTCCATATTCCTTTATCAGTACAATTACTTGATATAGTGGCATAAACTACACCATTTGAAGTAACCTCAACATCAGTGTATTGATAGTAATTACTATTTGGTCCTCCAAGTTGTTTTGTCCAAGTAGATCCTCCGTCTTCAGTTCTATAGATATCTCCTCTTGTTGCAGCATATACTACATCTAAGCTATCATTGCTAGGATCTGTTTTTAAGCTAAACATAAAATCAAAATCACCATCTAAAGTTGTAGGAGTATTTGTAGTTGTTATTGGAAGTGAATCCCATGACAAACCTCCATCTGTAGATTTCCAAATTCCGTTACCATACATAGAAACATTAATTACATATGATCCTCTATTTTCACCAGTTCCAAAATACCAGATATTTTCTTTTCCTGGTCTTCTGTCTTGAGTCAAGCAACTAATTCTGTGTTCTTGACTAGGATCTGTGGTCATAGTCCAAGATTGCCCTCCATCAGTTGATCTAAACATACCACCGGATGCACCACCAGCTAGAATTGTATTTTCATCTAAAACATCTAAACATAATGCCCTTGTTCTTCCTCCAACATTATAAGGCCCTCTGTGTAACCAATTGTTTTTACTGAATGAATTTGATTTAGGTAGATTTTTTGCAAAAAGTAATTCTTTCTGTCTTATATTAACAGGGATTTCTCCTGTATTAGGGTCAGCTAGTCTTTCAATCTCCCATTCTACTCTTTCTTTTGAGCTTTCGGAAGGATATAGAGCCACACTAGGTTTCTTTTCTTGACAAGAAAAAAGTAAAATAAAGAAGGAAAAAATAAGAAGACGTAAGAAATTCATGTTTTTTTTACTGTAAAAATATCATTTATTTTGAATAATTTAAAATCGTTTGTAAAAGTGTAAATTTGCAAACGACTAAACACAATTTCATGGAAAATATTCCAATCTACAAACCCAAAAATAAAGTTAGGATTGTTACTGCTGCAAGCCTTTTTGATGGGCATGATGCTGCAATTAATATCATGAGAAGAATAATTCAATCAACTGGTTGTGAAGTTATTCATCTAGGTCATGATAGAAGCGTTGAAGAAGTAGTTAATTGTGCTATTCAAGAAGATGCAAATGCTATTGCAATGACATCATATCAGGGGGGACATATTGAATATTTAAAATACATGTACGATTTACTGCAAGAAAAAAATGCAGGGCAAATCAAAATATTTGCTGGTGGTGGTGGAACAATTCTTCCAGAAGAAATTAAGGAATTGGAAGATTACGGTATCACTAAAATTTATCACCCAGATGATGGAAGAAAGATGGGATTACAAGGAATGATTAATCATTTAGTAGAAAGTTCCGATTTTGTGCTCGGAGACAAAATTAATCCTAAAAATTGCATAAAAAACCTACAAAACAAAGATGTAAATACAATAGCAAGATTGATAACGGCAGTAGAAAACTTTCCTAAACTACATAAAAAAACTACTTCAGATATAAAAGATCTTGCATCAAACTCAAAAACACCTGTTCTTGGTATTACAGGAACAGGAGGTGCAGGAAAATCTTCTCTTGTTGATGAATTAGTTAGAAGATTCATATTAGATTTTGAAAATAAAGAAATAGCAATTATTTCTGTTGATCCATCAAAAAGAAAAACTGGTGGAGCATTATTGGGAGATAGAATAAGAATGAATTCTATTAAATCTCCAAGAGTTTACATGAGATCTCTTGCAACAAGACAAGCAAACCTTGCTCTTTCAGCACATGTAAATGATGCTATTGATATTTTAAAAGCAGCTAACTATGATTTAATTATTTTAGAAACATCAGGAATTGGTCAATCTGATACCGAAATTGTTGAACACTCGGATATATCTTTGTATGTTATGACTCCAGAATATGGAGCAGCTACACAGCTAGAAAAAATTGATATGCTTGATTTTGCAGATTTAATTGCAATCAACAAATTTGATAAAAAAGGAAGTCTAGATGCTCTAAGAGATGTTCAAAAGCAATACCAAAGAAATAATCAAAGATTTGAGGAATCAATTGAAAAAATGCCTGTTTATGGAACAATTGCATCTCAATTTAATGACCCAGGAACAAACACACTATATGCTGAAGTAATTAATAAATTTAATGAACGTGAAATTGGAAATTTTAATTCTAGTTTTGAAATTACTGATGAAATGTCAGAAAAAATATTCGTAATTCCCTCTAATCGTACTAGATATCTATCTGAAATTTCAGAAAATAATAGAGCATATGACAAATGGGTTTTAGAGCAAAAAGAAATTGCACAGAAACTATATAATTTAAATAGTTCATTAGAAATTTTAGAAAAAGGATCAAAATCTGCTAAAGAAGAATTAGAAAAAAAATACCAGGAGTTACTAAAAGAACTTGATCCAAAAAACAAATCCTTAATTGATGAATGGCCAAAGTTGGTAAAGAGCTACAAAGAAGATATTTTCAATTACCAAGTAAGATCAAACACTCTTTCAATTAAAACTCATACAACTTCTTTATCAAATAATAAAATACCTAAAGTAACTTTACCAAAATATTCTGGATGGGGAGATTTATTACACTGGCAACTTCAAGAAAATGTTCCAGGTAAATTCCCATATTCATCTGGACTTTTTCCTTTCAAAAGAGAAGGAGAAGATCCAACAAGAATGTTTGCTGGTGAAGGCGGTCCTGAAAGAACCAACAGAAGGTTTCATTATGTGAGTTTAGACATGGAAGCAAAGAGATTATCAACCGCTTTTGACTCTGTGACTTTGTATGGTAATGACCCCGGCAAAAGACCTGATATATATGGTAAAATCGGTAATGCTGGAGTATCAATATGCTGCCTCGATGATATGAAGAAGCTATATTCAGGATTTGATTTAACAAATCCTAAAACGTCAGTTAGCATGACAATTAATGGACCTGCTCCTATTCTATTGGCTTTCTTTATGAACACAGCTATTGATCAAGAATGTGAAAAGTATATTTTTAAAAATAAGCTAGAGAAAAAGATAGAAAAAGAAATAGAGGATTTTTATAAAAAGAAAGGAACTAAAAGACCTAAATATCAAGGGGAGATTCCTGAAGGAAACAATGGTCTAGGATTATTTTTACTTGGAACAACTGGAGATAAAGTTTTGCCAAAAGATATTTATGACAAAATTGCTAAAGAAACTATGCACCAGGTTAGAGGAACAGTACAAGCTGATATCTTAAAAGAAGATCAAGCTCAAAACACTTGTATATTTAGTACTGAATTTGCCTTGAGAATGATGGGTGATGTTCAAGAATTTTTCATAAATAAAAAAATAAGAAATTTCTATTCAGTTTCAATTTCTGGATACCACATAGCAGAAGCCGGGGCCAATCCTATTTCACAACTTGCCTTCACATTGTCCAATGGATTTACATACGTTGAATATTATTTAAGCAGAGGAATGGATATTGATGAATTTGGGCCAAACCTTTCGTTCTTTTTTAGTAATGGTATCGATCCTGAATATTCAGTAATTGGAAGAGTTGCTAGAAAAATATGGGCAAAAGCAATGAAATTTAAATATGGAGCAAATGACAGAGCTCAAATGCTAAAATATCATATACAAACATCTGGAAGATCATTACACGCTCAAGAAATAGATTTTAATGATATTAGAACTACTTTACAAGCTCTTTATGCAATTTATGACAATTGTAACTCATTACATACTAATGCCTATGATGAAGCTATTACAACTCCAACTGAAGAATCTGTAAGAAGAGCTATGGCTATTCAGTTAATCATTAACAAAGAGTTGGGTTTAACAAAAAATGAAAACCCTCTTCAAGGATCATTTATTATTGAAGAATTAACTGATCTAGTTGAAGAAGCTGTTTTAGTAGAATTTGACAGAATAACCGAAAGAGGTGGTGTATTAGGTGCTATGGAAACAATGTATCAAAGAAGTAAGATTCAAGAAGAATCTCTACATTATGAAACTTTAAAACATACTGGTGAATTTCCAATAATTGGAGTAAATACCTTTATGAATAAACAAGGCTCTCCTACTCTAATTCCTAATGAAGTAATTAGAGCATCCAAAGAAGAAAAAGTATATCAAATTAATATGCTAGATGAGTTACATAAAACACAAAAAGACAACTCAAAAAAACAACTAAAAAAAGTTCAAGAATCAGCTATACTAAATAAAAATATTTTTGAAGAACTTATGGTTGCCTCAAAAACTTGTTCTCTTGGAGAAATAACAAATTGTTTATTTGAAGTTGGAGGACAGTATAGAAGAAATATGTAACAAAATCAGTATGAAAAAAATAATTATAATTCTGCTTCTACCCTTTACGCTTTTGAGTCAAAATATTGAAGAAATATTTAATAATAAAAATGAAATATATTTTTCATTTAAATACAAAAACAAACAAGAGCTAGATAGGCTATCAAAAATAATTTCTTTAGATCACAAGATTGAAAAGACTACAGCATATGCTTATGCAAACAAAAAACAGTTTATCAGATTTTTAGAATTAAATATTGATTTTGAGTTGATAAACAACAAAGTTTTTTATCAAAATGTATCTAAAAGTAATTGGGACTATTACCCAACATATAATCAATATGTTGATATGATGTATGCATTTGCTGATTCATTTCCCAACATATGTAAAGTTCATTCCTTGGGTACATTAAACTCTGGAAGAGAAATTTTAATAGTAAATATTTCTGATAATGTAGGTCAAAAAGAAAATGAACCTTCATTTTTATACACATCATCAATGCATGGAGATGAACTTACTGGTTATGTTTTAATGCTTAGATTTATAGACGATATACTAAATAATTATAATGTTAACAGTAGAATAACCAACCTAGTAAATGAAATTGATATTTGGATAAATCCTCTTGCAAATCCAGATGGAGCCTATGCCGGTGGAAATAGTAATGTTTGGGGAGCAACAAGGTCAAACGCAAACTTTGTTGATTTAAATAGAAACTACCCAGATCCTCAAGACGGTCCACACCCAGATGGAAACTCCTGGCAAGAAGAAACAATAATTTTTATGGGACTTGCTGATTCAATTAACTTTAATCTTGCCTCTAACCTTCACACTGGTGCTGTTGTTGCAAACTATCCTTGGGACACATGGTCACAACTTACTGCTGATGATAGTTGGTGGCAACATGTTTGTAATGAATATGCAGATACTTGTCAATTTTATGGGCCAAATAATTATTTCACAAATTACAATGATGGAATTATTAATGGATATGATTGGTATGAAGTAGATGGGGGAAGACAAGACTACATGAACTACTTTAAACATTGTAGAGAGTTTACTCTAGAGCTTTCAAATGATAAAACGCCAAATCCTCAAGAATTACCAGACTATTGGGATGCAACTCACCCATCCTTTTATAATTATATGGAACAATCACTTTATGGGCTTAGAGGAATAATAACAGATAGTATCACTGGCATGCCACTAAAAGCTAAAGTTGAAATAGTAAATCATGATATTGATAGTTCACATGTATATTCAAAATTACCTGTAGGAAATTATCATAGATACATATACCAAGGAAACTACGCATTTACTTTCAGTAAAATAGGATATCACAGTAAAACAATTAATGCCTCTGTTCTAAACAATAATACCACTACACTAAACGTTCAATTAGTTCCAATAAACTCAGTGTCTATTCAAGAAATAAATAACAATATAAAAGTTAATAGATCTTTTGATTTATTAGGTAGAAAAAATAACAAATCATTGATTAAATTTGAAATTCAAAACAATGGTGTAAAATCAAAAAATATAACAATTAAATAATAACGAAAATGAAGAAAATATTAATAGCACTTTTATGCTTACCTTTTTTAATGTTTGCTCAAAATGAAAGCAAAAAGTCAAACCAAGAAGAATTTAAAACAATTGAAATAGGTGCTGAAATTCCTTTGATGGAAAAGAAATTAAAATCAGTAAATGGTATTTCATACTCTTTAAAAAACATTTGTGAAAAAAATGGGACACTAGTACTTTTTACATCTAATACATGTCCTTTTGTTGTTAAATGGGAAGACAGGTATAAATTAGCTGAAGAATTAGCTAAAAAAAATAATATCGGTTTTGTTTACATTAATTCTAATTATAAAAAAAGAGATGGTGATGATTCGTTTGAAGAAATGAAAAAACACGCTAAAAAAATGAATTATAGATTCCCTTACCTATTGGACGAAAAAAGTGAACTTGCTAATGCTTTTGGTGCTAAGACCACTCCACACTTTTTCTTATTCAATTCAAATGATCAACTTGTATACAAAGGAGCTATAGATGATAATTATAAGAATATAAAAAAAGTGAAAGAATTTTATTTAGAAGATGCTATTAATCAATTGGCAAAGGGTAAAAAAATTAAAACTAGTGAAACAAAACCTGTCGGATGTAGCATAAAAAGATTTAGGCCAGATATAAATGAATGATGTTGTTATACTAACCGATCATAGATATGAAAATCCAAAAGAAGTAGATTGGTATATACAACAAGTCCTTACAGAGGATAATTTATTAAAAAAAGAATTAGAGCTATTAGGTCTAAATGTTATTATTAAAGATTGGAAATCTTCTAATATAGATTGGCATAAACAAAAAGCTGCAATCTTCAGATCAACATGGGATTATTTTGACAATTTCAATACATTTAATAAATGGTTAGAAATAAATAAATCAAAGATTAGATTTATAAATTCATACAACTTAATTAGATGGAATTTAGACAAATCTTATTTATTTGATTTGCAAAAAAAGAATATAAACATCCCTTCATCAGTTTTAGTTAAAAAGAATCAGAAAACAACTCTTAAAGAATTATTTAGTAATTGTTGTTGGAACGAAGCAATATTAAAACCAACAATTTCAGGAGCAGCTAGACATACATACAGGATTCATAGAGAAAAAAAACAAGAATTTGAAAATCTTTTTTCAGATCTAATTAAATCAGAAGATTTTCTGTTTCAAGAGTTTTTAACTGATATTACTTCAAATGGTGAAATTTCTTTAATTATGATTAATGGAAAATATACACATGCTGTTAGAAAAATTGCTAAAAAAGGTGACTTTAGAGTTCAAGATGATCACGGTGGCAAAGTTGAAAAATATAATGCTGATACAAATGAAATACAGTTTGCAAGAAAATGTTTAGAAAATTGTCCAGAACTACCGCTGTATGCAAGAGTTGATATTGTTTATGATAATGACGGGGAAATATCTTTGGGAGAGCTAGAACTTATCGAACCTGAACTATGGTTTAGAAACAACAAAAACTCTGCAAAACTATTAGCAGAAGCTATCTATCAAAGTATGTAATTATTTTTCTGAAATTAAGAAGATTTCAAATTCCATTTCGTCATAAATGAACTTATCTCCTAAATTTTTAAATATATTTTTTGACTTATACTCTACTCCCCAAAGAGTTCTATCTAAAACAATCTTTGCAATAGCTGTAAATGAATTTCCCGTTGTCTCAGAATTTCCTGAAGTTTGAATTTCAGAATTAAAAGTTATTTTATTTGTTCTTCCTTTGATTGTCATGTTAGCTTCTAGTAAATAATTATTATCACTAGTTTTTTTAGATCCTGTTATTTCAAGTTCAGCTTTAGGAAATTTTTCAACATCAAAAAAATCTTCATCTTTTAAATGACCAACAAAATATTTATTCTTTCCTTCATCTTCTATATCGGTACACGAAATAGAAGTCATATCAATAATAAAATTACCTCCAACAACATCTTCATGATCTAAGACTAAATAACCACTTGTTAATGAAACATTTCCAGAATGAGAACCAGTAGGCTTGCTTCCTGTCCAAATTATAGTTGAAGCATCAGTATTTGCAGGAACAACTAATGGGTGTGGTTTAAAGGAAAAAAAAGTTAAGACACAAAAAGACAAAAGTAGATTAAAAGTAAAATTTTTCATATTATATTATTTTTAAACAAAAATAGATATTTTTACCTAATATACTATATTAAATATAATTTTTTACAAAAAAACTTATACAAATTCTTAATGATTGAAATTAAAAAAGTTTTATTTAATGATAAAGACATTGAAAAATGCTTTAACATAAGAAAAGAGGTCTTTGTAAAAGAACAAAAATGTGATCCAAAAGACGAATATGAAAATGAGGAAGAATCAATACATTTTCTCTTACTAGATAATAATGAGCCCGTTGCAACTTCTAGATACAGAAAAACTCAATTTGGAATTAAAATGGAAAGATTTGCTGTATTAGGTTCCAAAAGAAAAAAAGGTTATGGCTTAAAAATATTGAACTTTATGATTAAAGACTTATCAAATAATAAAGATATCAAGTACCTACATGCTCAAGTTCAAGTAGTTGGTTTTTATGAAAAGGTAGGGTTTAAAAAAATTGGAGAACAATTTGATGAAGTTGGAATAATGCATTATAAAATGATTCTTGATTAATTTTAATAAATTTGGACTTTAAAAAATTTACAATGAAAAATATATTATACACATTATTTGTTATGCTTTTTGTTGCATGCTCAACAGAATCTCCTAATAAAAAATTTGGTGATCAAAATATCACAGAAGAAGGTAAAGTAACTGGACAAGAATTACTCAACCAGTTATCTGAAAATGATTCTGTTCAAGTTAAGGTTGAAGCAGTTATAAATAGTATATGTCAAAAAAAAGGATGCTGGATGTATGTAGATCTTAATGAAGAAACAGAAATGCTAGTTAGATTTAAAGATTATGGTTTTTTCGTTCCAATGGATGCCTCTGGAAGCACTGCAATTGTTGAAGGAATGGCAAAAGTTGATACACTATCTGTTGCTTGGCTAAAACATTTAAAAGAAGATGCTAATGCACCTCAAGAAGAAATTGACGCTATTACTGAGCCAAAAATTATGTATAGCATGGCAGAAGCAACTGGAGTAATTATAAAATAAAATTGCTTAAGAATCTATTATATACTGCATTACTACTGACTTTTTTTGGATGTTCAAATTCAAAAAATGAATGTGAAAGTGAGCAAGTTAACCCTAATGGAGAAAGTGAGTTAGCTCTTTTAATGAGAGATTTACATCAAAACACTCTTGAAATTAAAAATTATTTGTTCTTAAATGATTCTATTGAAAATAATTTAAATTCTAATTTAATAGATGAGTTTAAATCTAACTATCAATCAATAAAAACTGCTAATCCAACAGAAAGCAATTTAAGAGATGATGGGATCTACAACGGATATGCTGATCTATATATAAATTCAGTTGATAAATTTCTAAATGATAAGTCTCAAAAAAACTATAATTCAATGGTTACTAATTGTATACAATGCCATCAACAGTTTTGTCTTGGGGCTATAGGTAAGATTAATAAGCTTTACTATAAGAAATGAAATTAGAATTAGTTAAAACTATTGACGGTTCTAATTCTCTTAAAAATCTAATTATTAATGATAGTTATCACTCTAAATATGGAGCCATTAATGAATCAAAACATATTTTTATTAATAATGGTTTAAAAAGAATTAGTAAAAAAAAAATTAGAGTTTTAGAAATAGGTTTTGGAACAGGACTCAATGCATTATTAACTCAGCTATATTGTGATAAAAAAGAGAAAAAAATCACTTACCACACAATAGATAATTTACCCCTTATAGAAGAAATTTATTCCTCTTTAAATTATTGTGATCAATTAAAAATTGATAAAAATATCTTTCTTAAAATTCATAGCTCTTTATGGGAAAATGAAATAGAATTGTCTAATTTTTTTGTTCTCAAAAAAATGAACTGTGACTTTACTAAAATATTATTTAATGAAAAATATGATCTAATATATTTTGATGCTTTTTCTCCCTCTAAACAACCTGAAATGTGGACTTTAAATAACTTTAAAAAACTATACGAATGTTTAAATATTAATGGAGTTTTAATAACATATTCCTCAAAAGGAGATGTAAAAAGAACAATGAAAGAAGTTGGTTTTAATGTTTATTCTATAGAAGGCCCTACAGGTAAAAGAGAAATTACCTTAGCTAGTAAAGATTGATTCTAGTAAATACTTTATTCCTTTATAAGCACAGAAAAACAAAACAGGTAATAAACATAAAGCTATTACAATAACTGTATAACTATCTTGTCTTAAATTATTAAAACCTATAAAAAGAAGATTTGCATCAATTGCAATAATAAGAACAGTTACCGACAACCACATCCCAGCTTTTACTAATTTTTGTTTATCCATTTTTATTTTTAATTGCTTCTCTTACCGAACCATGTTTTAACAATAACTCTTTTGCTTTTTCTGATGATATTGATGTTTTATCCATTATCATTTTTGTTCCTCTGTCAACCAATTTATTATTGGAAAGTTGCATGTCAACCATTTTATTACCTAGAACTTTACCTAATTTAATCATAGAGGAAGTTGTTATCATATTTAATACCAATTTTTGAGCAGTACCTGCTTTCATTCTTGTACTTCCAGTAACAAACTCTGGACCAACAATAACTTCAATAGGATAATCAGAATATGTGCTTAGAGGAGAGTTTAAATTACATGTTATACATCCAGTAATTACATTATGCTCTTGACATCTCTTTAATGCTCCTACAACATATGGGGTTGTACCAGAAGCTGCAATACCTACTACAACATCATTATTTGAAACATCATATTTTTTCAAATCTTCCCATCCAAGTTCATTATTATCTTCAGCAAATTCAACAGCTTTTCTAATTGCAGAATCTCCACCTGCAATCAAACCTATTACTAAATCGTGAGAAACACCAAATGTTGGAGGACATTCAGATGCATCAAGAATGCCTAATCTACCTGATGTACCTGCGCCTAAATAAAAAAGCCTACCCCCTGATTGTAATTTTTCAACTATAACTTCTATGAGAGATACAATATTTGGAATTTGTTGTTTTACAATTCTAGCAACCTTTTCATCTTCATTATTAATATTATGAAGTAGGTCAACTGTACTCATTTGCTCTAAAGAGTCATAATGAGAATCAGCTTCGGTTACTTTATTCATAATAATTAATAAAGTTCAGGATATTTTTTTGGATCAACTTCATGCATCATATTGTAAACTTTTTCAAAAACATCTTCAATTGAAGGTTTACTAAAATAATCACCATCTTTTCCATATGCACATCTATGTGCTTTGGCTGCTAAAGTTTGAGGCTCACTATCTAGATGGTAAAAGCCTTTTTGATCTTCAATAATATTCTGTAAAATATAAGCACTAGCTCCTCCTGGAACGTCTTCATCAACAACTAAAAGTCTATTTGTTTTCTTAAGACTATCTATCATTGTATGATTAATATCAAGAGGAACAAGAGTTTGAACATCTATTACCTCAGCACTAATACCAAATTCTTCTAATTGTTTTGCTGCCTCAGTAACAATTCTCCATGTAGATCCATATGTAACAATTGTTACATCGTTTCCTTCTTTTGTTGTTTCTGGAATCCCTAATGGTGTTCTAAATTCACCCATATTATTAGGCAATTTCTCTTTAACTCGATAACTATTGAGACATTCAACCACCATTGCAGGTTCATTGGCAACCATTAACGTATTATAGAATCCAGCTGCTTTTGTCATATTTCTAGGCACACAAATATTAACACCTCTAGTACCATGAATAATCATTCCCATAGGTGAACCTGAATGCCATATACCTTCTAATCTATGTCCTCTTGTTCTAATGATTACTGGAGATATTTGACCTCCATGTGTACGATAGTGTAGTGTAGCAATATCGTCTGCCATTGTTTGGAATGCATAAAGTAAATAATCTAAATACTGCATCTCAGCAATTGGCTTTAATCCTCTTAATGATAATCCAATTCCTTGACCTAAAATTGTAGTTTCTCTAATTCCTGTGTCACTGACTCTTAATTCTCCATATTTAGCTTGAAGACCTTCAACTCCTTGATTAACACCACCAATCTTTCCAACATCTTCCCCGAAAATCATTGCCTCAGGAATATCATTAAACATTTTATCAAAGTTATCTCTTAATATAACCCTAGCGTCTACTTCCTCTGAATCAGATGCGTATGTTGGTAAAACTTCTTTAACATTTCTTGCTGAATACTCAGTTTCGTTATAAAGCTTACTATTATATCTAAATGAACTTTCTGATTTTATTTTATTTATAAATGCAACAAGCTCTGACTTATCTACATCATTATTTGTTGCTATTCTAGCTAGAACTTTTCTGGCAACTGATAAAAAATCTCTTCTAAAAAGTCCAAAAGATCCAGATTGTTTGAGATCAGCCGTCCATTTATCAAGTTCTTTAATATCACACTTATTAGAAATTGTATTTAGTATTGTAAAAAGCTGATTAAGTTCTTCTTTTAATGGATTCTGATATTCTTGCCAAGCTTCTTTTTTTGCTTGTTTTACAAACTCTTTAACTTCTTTTGAAATATTATCTAATTCATCCTCAGATGCAATCTTATTATCTACAATCCACTTTCTAAATTGAACTAGACAATCATAGTCTTGTTCCCATTGTAATCTTTCTTTGCTCTTGTAACGTTCATGTGATCCAGAAGTTGAGTGACCTGTTGGTTGTGTCATATCAATAACATGAACAATAGAAGGAATATGATTTTCTCTTGCTAATTTTTCAGCCTTTTCATATGTTTCAACTAATCCTGCATAATCCCATCCTCTAACTTTAAAAATTTCAAATCCTTCTCCTTTTTCATCTCTTTGAAAGCCTTTTAAAACTTCTGAAACATCAGATTTTGTCATTTGATATTCATTTCCTACTGATATTCCATATCCATCATCCCATACTGATATAATTGCTGGCACCTGCAATACACCAATAGCATTAACTGCTTCAAAAAAGTGTCCTTCAGCACATGAAGAATTACCAATTGTACCAAATGCTATTTCTGAACCATTATTTGAAAAGTTAGTTTTGTTGGATAAAGCTTTGTTTTCTCTGTAAACTTTTGATGCTTGTGCAAGTCCTACTAGTCTTGGAAAATTAGATGCTAAACATGCCATATCTGATGTTGAATTCTTTTGCTTCATAAGATCACGCCATGTTCCATCATCATTTAAGAAACGAGATCCAAAGTGATTCATCATCTGTCTAGATCCAGAACTTGGTTCTGCAGATAATTCGGGATTACCATATAGATGAGCAAACATTTGTTTTGTTGTAAGCTGGCCCAGACACATCATCATTGTTTGATCTCTGTAATAGCCTGCTCTAAAATCACCATCCTTAAAAACTTTACAAAGTGCTATTTGAGCTAATTCTTTACCATCACCAAAAATCCCAAAACTACCTTTTCCAGAAAGAACATCTCTTCTTCCTAATAGAGAGGATTCTCTAACTTCATTAACTAATCTAAAATCTGATAAAATAACGTTCTTAAAATCCTCTTTTGATAGTTTTTTATCATTAGTTTTTTTACTCATCTTTTTATGTTTTGATTGTGTAAATTTTAAGGCTACAAAACTAACTAATATTTCTTTAAAACTCTAAAATTACTATTTAGAAATATTAGCATTTATTTAAATGATAAATAATTCTGATATTTAGAAAAGATTATTATTTTTGCAGGCCCTCAATAATGAGGACTAACTACAGAGATAGTTTAACCAAATTAAAAAATTATGGCAACAAGAATAAGATTACAAAGACACGGTAAAAAAGGAAAACCAATTTACCACATTGTTATAGCAGATCAAAGAGCACCTAGAGACGGTAGATATATTGAAAAATTAGGATTATACAATCCTAATGTAAATCCAGCAATTATTGATCTAAATTTTGATAGATCTGTTGAATGGCTAATGAAGGGAGCACAACCATCAGACACAGTCAGAGCTATCTTATCATATAAAGGAGTTTATATGAAAAAACATTTATTAGGTGGTGTAGCTAAAGGTGCATTTGACGAAGATGAAGCTCAAAAAAGATTTGATCAATGGATTTCAGAAAAAGAAGCGAAAATAGAAGGCAAAAGATCTGGTTTAGCTCAAGAAGCTGAAAAAGCAAAGAAAGCTATAATAGACGCTGAAAAAGCTTATCAAGAAGAAAAAGCAAAAGCAATACAAGAAAAATTAACTGCACAAGCAAAATCTGAAGAAGAAACTGAAGAAGCTCCGGCGGAAGAAGTATCAACTGAAGAAACTGAACCTCAAACAGAAGAAGTAACTGCAGTTGAGACAGAAGCTCCGGCTGAGGAAGAAGCTCCAGCGGAAGAAGAAGCTCCAGCTGAGGAAGAAGAAGCTA
>CACHFI010000008.1 GCA_902579065.1 uncultured Bacteroidota bacterium | reverse complement strand
TTATTGGATTACAATTTTTTGGTTCAGATTTAACTAAAAAAACAAATTTCAAAGATTTTAATAATAATATGCTTCAACAGCAAAAAGTTGAAAGAATAACTATTGTTAATAAAGAAAAAGTTTTTGTTTATATCAAAAAAGAAAATCTTTCCGAAGATCAATTTAAAGAGGTATATAAACAACCATTTGGAAATTCTGTCAATTATGGACCACATTATTTTTTCGAAATTGGATCAGTAGAAACATTTAATAGTGATCTTAAAGAAGCACAAAAGAATTTTGATTACGAAGATCAATTATCACCAACCTATGAAACAAAAAAAGATGTTTTTGGAGATATTTTAGGCTGGATTTTACCACTTGTTTTTTTCATTGGTATTTGGATTTTTATTATGAGAAGAATGAGTGGTGGTGGTGCAGGTGGTGGTCAAATATTTAGCATTGGAAAAGCAAAAGGAAAACTTGTTGACAAATCAAACATTAAAGTAACTTTTAAAGATGTTGCTGGTTTGGAAGGTGCAAAAGAAGAAATTAGTGAAATAGTAGATTTCTTAAAAAAACCAGAAAAATACACAAAACTTGGAGGTAAAATTCCTAGAGGAGCTATGTTAATTGGACCTCCAGGCACAGGTAAAACATTATTAGCAAAAGCTGTTGCTGGGGAAGCAAAAGTTCCTTTCTTTTCTCTTTCAGGTTCTGATTTTGTTGAAATGTTTGTCGGTGTTGGTGCATCAAGAGTAAGAGATTTATTTAAGCAAGCAAAAGAAAAAGCACCATCAATTATTTTCATAGATGAAATTGATGCTATAGGACGAGCTCGAGGAAAAAATGCTATGACAGGTAGTAATGATGAAAGAGAAAACACTTTAAATCAACTATTAACTGAAATGGATGGCTTTGGCACAAACACTGGAGTTATTGTAATGGCTGCAACCAATAGAGCTGATATTTTAGATAAAGCATTAACAAGAGCTGGTAGATTTGATAGACAAATTTATGTTGACTTACCTGATTTGGTAGAAAGAAAAGAGATTTTTAAAGTACATCTTAAACCTATTAGATTAGCAAAAAATATTGACATCAATTTCTTAGCAAGACAAACACCTGGATTTTCTGGAGCTGATATCGCAAATGTTTGTAATGAGGCGGCGTTAATTGCAGCTAGAACTTCAAAGAAAACAGTAGGGAAACAAGATTTCCTAGATGCTGTTGATAGAATTGTTGGTGGACTAGAAAAAAAATCAAAAATCATTTCTCCTACTGAAAAGAAAACAATTGCATTTCACGAAGCTGGTCACGCAACGGTAAGTTGGATGTTAGAGCATGCTTCTCCATTAGTTAAAGTAACTATTGTTCCAAGAGGAAGATCCTTAGGAGCTGCTTGGTATCTTCCAGAAGAAAGACAGCTAACTACTACAGAACAAATGAAAGATGAAATTTGTGCTGCACTTGGAGGAAGAGCTGCCGAAAGTATATTTTTTGATAAAGTATCTACAGGAGCTTTATCAGATTTAGAAAAAGTAACTAAACAAGCTTATGCTATGGTAAGTATATATGGATTAAGTCCTAAATTGGGAAATATTTCATATTATGATTCTAGTGGACAAAATTCTGGTTTTACAAAACCATATTCTGAAGAAAGAGCTAAACTAATTGATTCTGAAGTAAGTTCTTTAATTGAAGAACAGTACAATAGAGCATTAAAAGTTTTAAAAGACAATAAAAAGAAAGTTGAAGAATTAGCAAATGCTCTATTAAAGAATGAAGTTATTTTTAAAGACAACCTAATTTCAATATTTGGAGCAAGAAAATGGAAATCTTATGAAGAGGAAAAACTTGAAGAATTAGATAATAAATCAAAAAAAGAAAAATAAGATTAACATCTAATGAACAATGATTGGGTAAAAGTTTACTCCACCACAGACATCTTCAAAGCAGAGATTATAAAACAAATGCTATTGTCAAATGACATAGAAGCTGTAGTAATGAATCAAAAAGACTCATCATATCATTTTGGATTTGCTGAAATATATACGAAAGATATACATGTTAGTAAAGCAAAGAAAATAATTTCAGAATGATATCAATAGAAAACAAAAAAAGATTAATTTTTGGATTTATTTTTATTTCAATTCTATGGTTCGCCACACTTTATTCTGTAGCTAGCTGCTCTATTCTTTTCAGCATTATTGGACTAATTTGTATTTATGAAATGTATCAATTAAGAATAGGGAAAACAAAATTAATCCCTTTAGTTTATATAATCACTCCATTTATTTTGATACAAATTCTAATTTGGAAATATCTGAGTATTAAAATCTATGATAATATTGTATGGATACCAGAAGTAATTTTACACTTGTTTGCACTAACATGGACTTTTGATACTTTTGCCTATATTTTTGGTGTAAAATTTGGAAAACATAAAATTTTACCCTCAATATCTCCAAAGAAATCATGGGAAGGATTTATTGGGGGATTAATTTTCACAACAATACTTGCAATTTTTATATTTGGTGAAAATATTAATAAAATACTCATGTATTCAGTTCTAATACCAATTTCAGCAACTGTAGGTGATTTTATTGAATCATACTATAAAAGGAAAGCAATGGCAAAAGATTCAGGCAATATAATTCCAGGTCATGGAGGAATGCTTGACAGAATGGATTCATTATTAATTTCAATATCAGTAATTAGCTTAATCATAATAATAGGAACATGAAAATTCACAAAGAAGGAAGATCAATTATTATTTATCAATTTATTCTACTATTTATTGTAGGGATTATATCAAATTTTAATTCAAACTTTATAACATATACATTACCAATCTTTTTGTTTTTTATTTTATTTTCAGTTTATTTTTTTAGAGTACCAAAAAGAAAATTCATTATTGAAGACGGAAAAATATTATCACCATGTGATGGTAAAGTTGTAGTAATTGAGGAAACGCAGGAAAACGAATACTTTAATGATAAAAGAATTCAGGTTTCTATTTTCATGTCTCCACTTAATGTCCATAATAATTTATATCCAATTTCTGGTTCCATTGAATATGTTCAGTATCATCCAGGAAAGTACTTATTTGCATGGAATCCTAAATCATCTACTGAAAATGAAAGAAATACTGTTGTTATTAAAAATCAAAAAATTGAAATTCTATGTAGACAAATAGCTGGATTCTTAGCTAGAAGAATAGTTTGCTATGCAGAAAAAGACAATAATATAAATGCATGTCAAGAACTAGGGTTTATAAAGTTTGGATCAAGGGTTGATATATTTTTACCTGAAGGAACTAGAATTACAACTAAAATTAATGATAATGTAAAAGGTGGAGTAAGTGTAATTGGAACTTATTAAAATTTAATATATTTGTATAGTAACAAAACAAAGATATTATGAAAAAATCAACATCAATTATTACTGCATTTATTTTAGCATTTTTTATTTCTTATTCAATTAATGCTCAAACTGCTGCAATTAACTCTAAAAAATCTACTGAAAAAGAATGTGTAGATAAGCAAGAAAAAGAATGTACTAAAACAAATAAAGGATTTAGTTTCTTTTCTAAAAAATCAAAGTCTGATGGTTGTTGTAAATCTGAAAACAACAAAGCAACTGCACAAAAAGCATCCTGTGCTTCTAAAGCCGAAAAAGCTTCTTGCGATTCAAAAGCTAAAAAAGCTTCTTGTGATTCTAAATCAGTAAAAAAACAATCATGTTGTTCTAAAACAGCTAAAGCATCAAACAGAGATGCTGCTGCAAAAGTAAGACAAGCAATTGCTAAAGGAGAGATTACTCCAGAACAAGGAAATGCTAGACTTTCTAGATTACAAAACAATAAAAAATAATTAATCTTTTTTAAAAAATTAAAGCCACTTTTAAAGTGGCTTTTTTTATTCAATATGGAATTTTTAGATAAAAAAATTGAAGAATACATCGAATTAAACACAAGTATAGAATCTGATATTTTAAAAGATTTAAACAGAGAAACATGGTCTAAAGTTTTGATGCCACGAATGCTATCAGGACATATTCAAGGAAGAGTTTTAAGTTTATTTAGTAGTATAATAAAACCTAAAAACATTATTGAAATCGGAACTTATACTGGATATTCAGCACTATGTCTAGCAGAAGGGCTTGAGAGTAATGGTGAGCTACATACAATAGAGATTAACGAAGAACATGCAGTAATTGCAGATAAATACTTCAAGAAATCTAAATACTCAAATAATATAATTCAGCACATAGGAAGTGGAATTGAGATTATACCAAAAATCAATAAAAAATTTCAACTTGCATTTATTGATGCTGACAAAGAGAATTATTCTAATTATTTTGATCTTATAATTGATAAAATTGATAAAAATGGAATAATTATAGCTGACAATGTATTATGGAATGGAAAAGTGATTAAAGAAAATAAAGATTTTGAAACCAAACAATTAGATTTGTACAACAAAAAAATAATGAAAGACAAAAGAGTAGAAAATGTTTTACTTTCTATTAGAGATGGACTTATGATTTGTAGAAAAGTTACATAAACATTATGAATTTAAAAAATAACACAAATGCATTAAAAGATAAATCGAATTATGAATTAAATAGAGCATGGTTATTATTTAAATTAATAAGTAATCCATTCATTTCAAGGGCACTTACCTCTTTACTTCAATTAGCACTTAATCTTAAACTCCCAATTAAATTCTTAGTAAAAGCCACTATATTCAAGCAGTTTTGCGGAGGGGAAACAATTGAAGAAAGTAAAAAAACTGTAAATAAATTATGGTCATCTAAAATAGGGTCGATTTTAGATTATTCTGCAGAAGGTAAAAAAAACGAAAGTGACTTTAAAAATGTATACGAACAAGGAATTCAAATACTTGAGGAATCACGAAACAATAAAAAGATTCCATTTGTAGTATTCAAATTAACAGGATTAGTTCCATTTGAATTACTAAACAAAAAATCAAATAAAATTAACCTTAATAAAGAAGAAAATTTAGTTTTTACTAATTTCCAAAAAAGGTTGAAAATGATTTGTGAAAAAGCCAGAGAAATCAACACCCCTATTTTTATTGATGCTGAAGAAAGCTGGATACAGGATGCTATAGATCATATTGTCTTAGATCTAATGAAAAAATATAACAAAAAAAAGGTATTGATCTATAATACTTTACAGATGTATAGAAATGATAGAATTAAATACCTAAATTTTTTAATTGATACAGCAAAAGAAAATAAATTTAAAATTGGGTTGAAAATTGTAAGGGGAGCATATCATGAGAAAGAAATAGAGAGGGCTAAAAGAAATGAATATGATATACCTGTTCATCTTGACAAAAAATTAACTGATAATGACTTTAATAAATCTCTTGAAATCTGTATTAAAAATATTGACCTTATTTCTCTTTGTTCTGGAACACATAATATTGAAAGTTCAGAATATTTAGTTAAACTAATGAATGAAAATGGAATATTAAAAGATGACGAAAGAATATATTCTTCGCAACTTCTTGGAATGAGTGATAACATCTCATACAATTTAGCATTAACTGGATATAATGCATGTAAATATGTTCCTTATGGACCTGTTAAAGATGTCATTCCTTACTTGATAAGGAGAGCTGAAGAAAATAGATCAATAGCAGGACAAATGAGTAGAGAATTAATTAATATCGTAGAAGAAAAGAAAAGAAGAAAAAAACTCTAAAATTCACAAATAGCTTCTTCGTTATTTATAGAAAAATCTAAAATTGTTACTTTCTTATCTTCTGAACAATACTGAAAAGCAACCTCAATAAAATTATCTTCAAGTACATTTTCAACAACATATATAGGACATGGATCTTGTTTTTTATTACTCTTAGAAAAATTAACCTCACCCCCATCTAAAACAGAAAGAATTTTTGATTTGTCTAAATTATAATAAACTATTTGGCATTCAGATTTTGTAGAAAAAAATGGGTCTTCTTTTGACAGATGATAAATTACCCTTTTATCTAAATTAAAATAATCTAGATATGCATAAAAAGTATTTTTCAATCTATTCTCTGGTCCAAGTGAAAGAAAAAATATACTAATTAATGCACCAAAACCAAATAAAACTATTCTCTTTACCATATTTATAATTTATTTATTTCTTTAATTCTTATTACTCTATTACCATCTCTTAATTTCATTTTTATCTCTAAATATTTATTTGGTAATAAGTTCTCTAATCTTTCAGGCCATTCTATAAAACAAAATGAATCACTAAATAAATATTCCTCATAGCCAATATCAAAAATTTCATTTTTATTAGTTCTATAAAAATCAAAGTGATACATAAACTCATCTTGATCATTAACATATTGATTAACTATTGAGAAGGTTGGACTAGAAACAACATCTATAACATTTAAATGTTTACATATTCTTTTAATAAAAGTAGTTTTTCCAACTCCCATTTCTCCATAAAAGAGAAAAACTTTAGATTTAAATTTTTCAATAATTTCATTAGATATAAAATCCAATTCGTTTTCATTATTAATTTCAAAATTCAACTCCATTATTTTGGCTCAATAATGATTATTGGCAAAAGCATTTCTTCTAAAGAAATACCTCCGTGCTGATAAGTGTTTTTATAAAAATTAACATATTTATTATAATTGTTTTGATAAACAAAATACAAATCTTCCTTAGCAAAAATATATTTACTACTTATATTTTGTTTTGGCAAATAGAACTTTGAAGGATCAGCCATTTCAAAAACATCAGTAGAATTATAATTTAAATTTTTACCTTGCTTATATCTTAAATTAGGATTGACTCTTTTATCTCCAATGACTTTTGAGGGTTTATTTACATTAATTGTACCATGATCAGTAGTAATTACAATTTTTGATCCTTGTAGTGCAATTTTTGAAATTATATCAATTAATGGAGAATGTTCAAACCATGATGAGGTTAATGACCTGTAAGCAGAATCATCATCCGCTAATTCTTTTATTACTTTCATTTCAGTTCTTGCATGTGAAAGCATGTCTACAAAATTATAGACAATTACATTTAGATGATTATGCTTAAGATTATCAATTCTATTAATTACTTTTCTTCCAAAATCTATATTAGTAATCTTGGTATAAGACAATTTATAATCTTCTAAATTATTACGTCTTAATTGATCCAAAAGAAATTCTTCTTCATGCATATTCTTACCTCCCTCATCTTCATCATTAAGCCATTTATCAGGATAATTAGCTGCTATTTCAGACGGCTTTAATCCAGAAAAAATAGAATTTCTTGAATATTGCGTTGATGTTGGCAAAATACTCATATACATTTCATCGGAGATAACATTAAATTTTTTTAAAATTTTATCTTCGATAACTTTCCACTGATCATATCTTAAATTATCAATTAATAAAAGATAAAGTGATTCGTTTTTATTTAAATGAGGAAAAACCTTTTCTTTTATTAAATTGTGTGACAATAAGGGAGAATCATTATCATTAATCCAATTTTCATAATTATTGGAAATAAACCTAAAAAATTGTGAATTTGCTTCTGTTTTTTGCATAGATATAATTTCATCTATACTATTGTCATTTGATTTTTCAAGTTCTAATTCCCAATAAATAATTTTCTTGTACACATCGCACCATTCATCAAATGATAAATTTGAAGATAGTTGTAATGAAATATTTCTAAATTCTTGTTGATAGCTTCTTGTTATTTTTTCATCTACTAATCTATTAGAATCTAAATTTTTTTTAATTGAAAGAAGAATTTGACTAGGATTAACTGGCTTAATTAAATAGTCAGATATTTTTGAACCAATAGCTTCCTCCATAATACTTTCCTCTTCACTTTTAGTAATCATTACAACTGGAATATTTTGATATTTATCTTTAATGATATTTAAAGTTTCAAGACCTGAAAGACCTGGCATATTTTCATCTAAAAATATTAAATTAAAAGAAGCATTCTCAATAATATCAAGAGCTTCATCTCCGCTTTTAGCAGTAGTTAAATTATATCCTTTAGACTGTAAATAGATTATATGAGGTTTCAATAATTCAATTTCATCATCTACCCAAAGTATATTTTTCATCTTTAAAAAAATTTATACAAAAATTAAAAAAAAACATCTATTTTAGATTATGCATTCTAATGAAAGAGCAAAAATAATTAATGACCCTATTTATGGCTTCATTGAGATAGATAAAGGTATAATAAATGATCTTATTAACCATGAATATTTTCAAAGATTAAGAAGAATATCTCAATTAGGACTTTCGTACTTAGTTTACCCGGGAGCACAACATACAAGATTCCAACATGCACTTGGATGTCTTTTTTTAATGAAAAAAGCATTACTGCAGCTCGAAAATAAAGGTCATATCATTACAAAAGAAGAAAAAGAAGGAGTACAAATTGCAATACTACTTCACGATATTGGTCACTCTCCTTTTTCTCATGCATTAGAAAGAACATTAATTAAAAATATTAGTCATGAAGAAATAACTCTCATGTACATGCATAGATTTAACGAAATTTTCAATGGAAAATTATCAATTGCAATAAAAATATTCACTAATAACTATCATAAAAAATTTCTTTACCAACTAGTTTCATCTCAGCTTGATCTTGACAGGCTAGATTATTTAAAAAGAGATAGTTTTTTTACTGGTGTTACTGAAGGAAACATAGGTGTAGATAGGATTATTAACATGATTGATATAAAAAATGACCAAATTGTTATTGAAGAAAAAGGAATCTATTCAATTGAAAAATTTTTACTTGCTAGAAGATTAATGTATTGGCAGGTATATCTGCATAAAACTGTGTTGTCATCAGAAATGATGTTAATAAAACTAATACAACGTGCACTATACCTAACCAATAGTAACAAAAAAATATATCTTTCTCCTGAAATTGATTTCTTTTTAAAGAACAAGTTTTCACTTAAAGATTTAGAAAATGACAAAATCATTCTTGAAAAATTTTCAAAGATTGATGATTATGAAATTTTTACCTGTTTGAAATATTGGACAAAAGAAAATGATTATGTATTATCCAATCTATCCAAAAAAATTCTTAATAGAGATTTATTAAAAATTAAAATTCAAAAAGATCAATTTAAATCAGAAATTATTGCAAAATCAATTAATCTTATGATGAAAAATGAAAATATAAGTAAAGAAGAAGCAAATTACTTTATTTTTTCTGATAAGGTTAGTAACAGTATGTATACAGATGATGATTCAGACATTAAAATTTTGTTCAAAAATGGTAAAGTTGATAATTTTAATAAGTGTTCCGAACAATTTGATAATAAAATAATTAATAAAACAATAAATAAATATTTTTTTTGTTCACCTATTGACTACATTAATAGTTAATCATTATACATTTGTGAAATGAAAATTAGTATTGAAAAAATCGCAAAACTTTTAGATGGAAAGGTTATTGGAGAATCAAGTGTTATTATTGAAAAAATTAATACAATTGAAGATGCCAAAAATGGAGAAATTAGTTTTATAGCTAATCCAAAATATGAAAAACATTTATTCAACACTAAAGCATCTTGTGTTTTGGTTAGCAATAATTTTCAGTTGAATGACAAAATTAAAACAAATCTAATAGTAGTTAAGGATGCATATTTTGCATTATCTCAATTAACAGAGATATTTAATATTCAAAAGTCTAAAATTAAATCAATTTCAAAACATGCAATTATCGATAAAAGTTCTAAAGTTGAAAATAATTTTAATATTGGGCATTTTTCTATTATAGGAGAAAATTGCGAAATTGGTAATAATGTAACAATTCATAACAATTGTGTTATTGGAAATAATGTAACAATTAAAGACAATACGATAATTTACTCTCAGGTTAACATTAAAAATAATTGTATAATCGGAGAAAATAATATTATTCATTCAGGAGCAGTTATTGGATCAGATGGCTTTGGATTTGCTCCAAATGAAAATTATTTAGAGAAAATCAAGCATTTAGGAAATGTAATCACAAAGAAAAATGTTGAAATAGGTGCAAATACCACAATTGACAAAGCCTCATTAGGCTCAACAATTATTGAAGAGGGTGTTAAGCTAGATAATCTTATTCAAATTGGTCATAACGTAAAAATTGGAAAAAATACTGCTATTGCAGGTTTAACGGCAATTGCAGGATCAACTATCATTGGTGAAAATTGTCTTATTGGCGGTCAATGTGCAATAACGGGACACATAAAAATTGGAAATAATGTCAGAATTGCAGGTAATAGTGGAATAGGCGGCAACATAAAAGATAATTTAACAGTACAAGGAATCTATGCATTTAATAAGCAAGATTTCCAACGATCTTACATTTTATTTAAAAGATTACCTAAAATTGTTGATCAACTTGACCAAATAAAAAAGGATCTCAAAAATTAATGAGACAAAAAACAATTTCAAAAGAAATTAGTATTTCAGGAATTGGAATACACTCAGGACTAAAATCTCAAATAACAATTTGTCCAGCTGAAGTAGATTCTGGAATCAATTTTCAAAGAATTGATTTAAAAGAAAAGCCAATTGTTAAAGCTATATTTTCAAATGTAATTTCAACTAATAGAAGTACAAATATTAAAAACAACAAGGCTGAAGTTCATACAATAGAACACCTAATGGCTTCTATTTCTGCTTTAGAAATAAATAATTTACTTATAAAAATAGATAATATTGAGGTGCCTATTCTAGATGGTTCTTCAAAAGGTTTTACCAAATTATTAAAAGATTGTAAAATAACATCACAATCAAAAGTCAAAAAATATATAAAAGTCAATAAAAAACATACAATTAACTGTGAAGAAACAGATTCTTTTTATCTAGTAGAACCTGCTGAAAGATTAAGTATTGAAGTAAGGTTGGATTATGATAAAAGATTTTTAAAAAATCAAATTGCAGTATTAGAAGATATTAATAAATTTGAAACTGAAATTTCTTCTGCAAGAACATTTAGTTTTCTTAGCGAAGTAGAGCATCTAATTAAGGATGATCTTATTAAAGGAGGGAATCTTGACAATTCTGTAATAATTGTCAATGAAAAAGTGAGTGAGGACATTAAAGTTTATTTAATTAACAAATTTGGAAAAGAAAATTTATCATTTGAAGCAGGTAAACTTCTCAATAAAAAAAATCTAAGATTTGACAATGAGCCAGCTAGACACAAATTACTTGATTTTATAGGTGATTCTTTTTTAATAGGATCTAACATTAAAGCGAAAATTACCTGCTTTAAACCTGGTCACAAAAGTAATTTAGAATTTGTAAAAAAATTAAACAAAATCATGAATGAAGATAACAGAAAAATTGCTCCAGTAGTTGATTTCAATGAAAAACCATTTTATAATATCGATGATATAAAAAAAATTCTTCCTCATAGAGAACCATTTATTTTTATAGATGAGATAAGAGATCTTGGTGAAGACTATATTGTCGGGGTTAAGTACGTTAAAAAAGATGAAGATTATTTTAGAGGACATTTCCCAGCTGAACCCGTAATGCCTGGAGTTCTCCAGTTAGAAACTATGGCTCAAGCCGGTGGTGTATTAATTCTAAAAACTGTTGAAAATCCGCAAGATTACCTAACCTTTTTTATGAAAATAGATAATGCAAAATTTAAGAAAAAGGTTATTCCTGGAGATACAATAATATTTAGACTTAATTTAATTTCTCCAATCAGAAGAGGTCTTTGTCATATGCATGGAAAAGGTTTCGTAAATGGAGATATAGTTGTTGAAGCTGATCTATTAGCACAAATAGCCAAAAAATAATTAATGCATCGTTCCCTTTCATATATTGATTCACAAGCTAAATTAGCCAAGAATGTTGTAGTTGAACCTTTTGTTACAATTGAAAAAAATGTTGAAATTGGGAGTGGCACATGGATTGGTTCAAATGTTACAATTATGGAAGGTGCCCGAATTGGAAAAAACTGTGAAATTTTTCCAGGTGCAGTAATCTCTGCAATACCACAAGATTTAAAATTTGAAGGTGAAGAAAGTTTGGCTATTATAGGCGACAATACTGTCATAAGAGAATGTGCTACTATAAATAGAGCAACAAAAGCTACTGGAAAAACTGTAGTAGGTGATAATTGTTTAATAATGGCATATGCTCATATTGCACATGATTGTAAAGTGGGAAATAATTCAATAATTGTTAATAATGTTGCCTTAGGAGGACATGTTAAAATTGGAGATTTTGCAATTATTGGTGGATTAAGCGCAATACACCAATTCGTAAAAATTGGAAATCATACTATGATTTCAGGTGGATCATTGGTTAGAAAAGATGTCCCGCCATTTGTTAAAGCAGGTAGAGAACCATTGTCTTTTGTTGGTATCAATTCTATAGGATTAAGAAGAAGATCATTTTCAGATGAAGAAATTGGAGAAATTCAGGAAATATACAGAGTACTTTATCAAAAAAATTATAATAACACTCAAGCAATAAATAAAATTGAAATCGATTTTAAAGTATCAAAAAACAGAGATGAAATAATTGATTTTGTAAAAAACTCAGGTAGAGGAATTATGAGAGGTTATAATCAAAAATAAATAGTTATATGGCAACAACAGCAGATTTTAGAAACGGTTTATGTATACAACATAATGGAGAACCTTGGAAGATAGAAAGCTTTCAGCATGTAAAACCAGGAAAAGGACCTGCTTTTGTAAGAACTAAAATTAGAAATCTAAATTCAGGAAGATTACTTGAAAACACTTTTACTTCTGGTGTAAAAATTGATATTATAAGAGTTGAGAATAGAAAGTATCAGTTTTTATATGCAGAAAATAATGATTTCCATTTAATGAATACTGATGATTATGAGCAGATTACACTTCAAAAAGATTTTATTGAAAATTCACATTTTTTAAAAGAAGGAGAAACTGTTGAAGTATTATTCCACGCAGACCAAGGAATGCCTCTTTCAGCATCATTACCTGCACATATAATTCTAGAAATTCAACATACAGAGCCAGGTGTAAAAGGAAATACAGCAACAAATACCTTTAAACCTGCAACAACAGAAACTGGCGCCCCTATTCAAGTACCTTTATTCATTAATGAAGGTGATAAAATAAAAATTGATACTTCAAAAGGGTCATATATAGAAAGAATTAAATAACATTTTAATTACATAAGAAGAATGAAAAAACACAATTTTAGTGCCGGACCATGCATTTTACCTGAAGAAGTACTTAAAGGGGCTTCAGAATCAGTATTAAATTTTAATAATGATAATTTATCCTTAATTGAAATTTCCCATAGAAGTAAACCTTTTGTTGAAGTTATGGAAAAAGCTATAAAACTAGTACGAAATCTTTTAAATGTACCTAAAAATTATGCAATTCTTTTCTTGCAGGGTGGAGCAAGTTTAGAATTTTTAATGACACCTTACAACCTTTTATCATTAGAAGGAAAATGTGGATATATAAATACAGGAGCATGGTCTGAAAAGGCTTTAAAAGAAGCTAAAAAACTTGGTGAAGCATTAATTGTTGGGGATTCTTCAGATAAAAATTACAACTATATTCCTAAGAATTTAATTATTCCTGAAAATCTTGATTATCTTCATTACACATCAAACAATACCATATATGGAACTCAATTTAAAGCATATCCAGAAACTAATAACACCCTTGTTTGTGATATGTCATCTGATATTTTTAGTAAAAAAATTGATGTAAGTAAATATGGTTTAATTTATGCTGGAGCTCAAAAAAACATGGGTCCTGCTGGTACGACATTAGTAATTGTAAATAAAGATATTTTAGGAAAAACCAATAGAGATATTCCTACTATGCTTGACTATCAAACACATATTAGTAAAGATAGTATGTTTAACACACCTCCAGTTTTTTCTATATATGTTTCTATGCTAACTCTTGAATGGCTACAAAATAATGGTGGAGTTGAAGAAATTGAGAAAATTAATAATACTAAGGCAAAGATTTTATACGAAGAAATAGACAGAAATCCATTGTTTATTGGGTTTGCTGAAAAAGAAGATAGATCAACTATGAACGTTACATTTAATTTAGTAAACCAAGATCTACAAGAAAAATTTGATCTTTTATGTAATAATAATGGAATCAATGGTCTAAAAGGACACAGATCAGTTGGAGGATATAGAGCTTCATTATATAATGCACTACCTCTTTCTAGTGTTGAACATTTAATTAATTTAATGCAAAAATTTGAAAAAGAGATATGATAAAAGTACTAGCAAATGATGGAATTTCTGAACTAGGAGTTCAAATATTAAAAGAAAATGGGTTTGAGGTAAATACAAAAAAAATTGATCAAGAAGACTTAATTCAAAAAATTAACGAAGAAAATTATGAAGTTATATTAGTAAGAAGTGCTACTAAGGTAAGAAAAGACATAATTGACCAGTGCCCTGGCATTAAAATAATTGGTCGTGGTGGTGTAGGGATGGATAATATTGATGTATCATATGCAAAAGAAAAAAATATTCATGTTATTAATACTCCTGCTGCATCTTCATCATCTGTAGCTGAATTAGTTTTTGCACACTTATTTGGAATGGTTAGATATTTATATATTTCTAATAGACAAATGCCAATGGAAGGCGATACAAACTTTAAAAATCTTAAAAAATCGTACTCTTCTGGAAAAGAATTGAGTGGAAAAACACTTGGAATAATTGGTTTTGGAAGAATTGGTCAAGAAGTAGCGAAAAGAGGAATAGGTCTTGGTATGAATATTATGGCTCATGATAAATTCATAAAAGAAGAAAACATAACTTTAAACTTTTACAACGGTGATAAGAAAACTTTTACAATAGAAACATGTGAATTAAATGATTTATTAAAAAATTCGGATTTCATAACAATACATGTTCCAAAAATTGATGATGAGGCTTTGATTGGAGCTGAAGAGATTGGCTTAATGAAGACAGGAGCTGGAATTGTAAATACCTCTCGGGGTGGAAATATTGATGAAACTGCACTTATGTTTGCATTGGATAAAGAAAAATTAGCTTATGCTGGTCTAGATGTTTTTGAAAATGAACCTAATCCAAGTATTCATTTACTAATGCACAATGCAATTTCTATGACTCCACATATAGGAGCAGCAACTTTAGAAGCACAAGATAGAATAGGTAGTGAACTAGCAGAACAAATAATTTCAATTTTCAAAAAATAAAATGGCAACAATTTTACCTTTTAAAGCTGTGAGGCCTACTAGGGATAAAGTTGGACTTTTTGCAACAAGAACATATTTAAGCTATTCAAAAAAAGGATTATCTGAAAAATTATTAAATAATCCATTTACGTTTCTTCAAATTATCAATCCTGATTTTAATCAAAAGAAAACATTAGAAGGAAATCAAAAATTTGAGTTAATTAAAAAGAAATATAAATCTTTTTTAGATCAAGAAATAATTAATAAAGACAAGGAAAGAGCATTTTATATTTACTATTTAAATCATGAAGGAAACAAGTACAAAGGAATAATTGCTTCTGCATCAACCGAAGAATATGAAAAAGGAGTAATTAAAAAACACGAAAAAACATTAAAAAAAAGAGAAGCTTTATTTACTGAATATCTATCAAAAATAAAATTTAATGCTGATCCAGTATTATTGTCTTATAAATCAAACAAAAAGATAAGTACTTTGATAGATAAACTCAGTAATGGTAGAGCCGAATATGAATTTACAACATCAAATAAAGCTCTTCATAAATTATGGATAATATCAAACTCCAAAGACATTCTTGATATTCAGAATGAATTTAAAAAAGTAAATTCTCTTTATATAGCAGATGGTCATCATAGAACAGAATCATCATATCAACTTAGTAAGAGTAATGGCATAAAACATTTTATGAGTTTATTAATTGATGAAAATGATCTTAAGATATACGGTTTTAACAGAGTATTAAAATTTCAAAAAGAAATTGACAGGAATTTATTTTTACAAAAATTATCGAAAAACTTCGATGTTAAAAAAATAAGTGGACCAAAATTTCAAACTAAAAATAGTAATGAAATAATTATTTATTTTAATAAAACTTTTTTAAGTATTGTAGCTAAAAAAGATATGATTTCTTCAGACAGTCTTTCTAGGCTCTCCTACTCTATTTTGAATAAAAAAATATTTAATGAAATATTTAAAATTGACAGTAACAGTAAAAAAATTAAATATTACAGCGGAAAAGAAAAAATCGATAACATTATAAAAATTATAGATAATGATTCAAGCTCAATCGCTTTTATTTTAAACCCAATTAAATTAGAAACCATAAAAGAAATAGCAGATAAAAATCAAACACTTCCACCAAAGAGCACTTATATAGACCCAAAGCTTAGATCCGGTATTACTATCTTAGATTTATAATGAATATCCAAAATAATTTAGATAAATTAAGAAATCAAATTTCAAAAAATGTTAACATTGTTGTTGTATCCAAAACCCAATCAAAAGATAAAATATTAGAAGCTTACAACTATGGCCATAAAGAATTTGGAGAAAATAAAGTTCAAGAACTAGTTGAAAAACATAGCATTTTACCAAAAAATATTAAATGGCATTTTATAGGGAATCTTCAAAGAAATAAGGTAAAAAACATAGTTCCCTTTGTTTATTTAATTCATTCAGTAGATAATTTTAAATTATTAGATGAGATAAATAAAAGAGCAAAAAATGTAAGTCGAGTTATAGACTGTTTAATTCAAATTAAAATTGCACAGGAAGATAACAAATCAGGCTTTAATATTAATGAATTAGATGATGTGATGAAATATTCAAAAACTTTGGAAAACATTAATATAGTTGGATTAATGGGGATGTCAACTTTTACAAAAAATCAAAAGATCATTGAAAGTGAATTTACTATATTGAGTAAAGCTTTTAATAAAAGAAAATCCGAAAATTTTAGAATCTTATCTATGGGAATGAGCAATGATTTTAATATTGCAATTGATAAAGGAAGTAATATGATAAGGTTAGGAAGTATTATATTTGGTAAAAGAAATTAATTATGAAAAAAATTATATTCACAGAAAATGCTCCAAAAGCTATTGGCCCTTATAGTCAAGCTGTTTTTTCTAATGACACATTATATTGCTCTGGTCAAATAGCTTTAGATAAAAATGGAACATTAAACAACCAAAATATTTCCGATGAAATTAATCAAATATTTGAAAATTTAAATGCTATTTTAAAGCAGGTTAATATGGATTTTTCTAATGTTGTAAAATCAACAATCTTTCTTAAAAACATGAATGATTTTAATACTGTAAATGAAATTTATGGAAAATTCTTTGACACCAACCCTCCTGCTAGAGAAACAGTTGAAGTTTCAAGATTACCAAAAGATGTAAATATTGAAATTTCTATCATAGCTTGTAAGTAATGAATATATATAACGAATTAAAAAATAAAAATAACAAAGCATTAAGTAAGGCTATTACACTTGCTGAAAGCACATTAGAAAACGATCAACGTTTTATCAGCAACCTTCTTTCAAAATTTCCTGAAAAACAAAATACAATTAGAATCGGAGTTACTGGAATTCCTGGTGTAGGAAAAAGCTCATTTATTGAAAAATTTGGTCAAACTTTTATTAATCAAGGAAAAAGTGTTGCCGTTCTTGCAATTGATCCTTCAAGTGAAAAAACAAGTGGCAGTATTTTAGGAGATAAAAGTAGAATGGAAAAACTTTCATTAGAAAAAAATGCTTTTATCAGACCCAGTGCAAATAATGGTGTTTTAGGTGGTGTGTCTAATAAAACTAGAGACTGTATTCTTCTATGTGAAGCAGCTGGTTATGATATAATTATTATTGAAACTGTTGGTGTTGGGCAATCTGAAACCACAGTTAGTAAATTAGTTGATATTATGCTATTATTAACAATCACTGGTGCTGGTGATCAATTACAAGCAATTAAGAGAGGTATTATTGAATTAGCCCATTTAATTATTGTTACAAAAGATGATGGTGATAATCAAATGAAAGCCAAGCAAACATTAATTGAGTTTAGAAATATTATTTCAATTAACCCACCTGTCGATGAAATTTGGTTACCAAAAGTATTAAAATGCTCTTCAATAAATAATAATGGTATTGACGAAATTAACACCATTGTTAATCAATTTAACAATATAGCTCGTAGAGAAGATTCTTTCATTAAAAAAAGAAAAAAACAAGAAATATTCTGGCTAAAAAAAGTTTTAAAAGATGAACTTGGAAATAAAAAATATTCAAAGCTAAAAGAATCCAAAAAATTAGAGGATATAATTAAAAATATAATCTCTGGAAAAGATGATTTATTTAATATAATTCAAGAATATTAAAAAAACATATGTCTTTTTTCATTTTTTTTCCATTTAGATTGACTTTCATAATCAACAAAATATATTTTTAAATCCGCCTCACTAGCATATTTACAATAATATATTTTTTTGTCCGCTTGACTGGCATATTCTACAAAATACCAATTACCAACATTATCAGATGACTGAGAAGAAAATTTAACTTTAAAAACAAGAAGATCAGCTTGACTAGCATACTTAGTAACAAAAACTTTAATATCAGCATAACTAGCATAATCAACAGCGAAAACTTTTTGAGAATATGAGGTTTTCAAGCAAAAAAAAGTAAAAAACAAAAACAAAATAATCTTATATAAATACATACTTTTAAATCTGAAGTTACAAATATATATCATTTCAATATTCTTATATTTGTAGCCCTTAAAAATAAATATGCAAAAGTTATCAGAAAGAATAAATAGACTAGCAGAAAGTGCAACTCTTGCAATGGCTAGAATGAGCAGAGAATTAAAAGCAGAAGGAAAAGATGTAATTGCATTAAGTCTAGGAGAACCAGACTTTAATACACCTGAATTTATTAAAGATGCAGCAAAAGAAGCAATTACAAACAACTATTCTCACTATACTCCAGTACCCGGGCTAGATGAATTAAGAAATTCTATTGCAAAAAAATTTAAAAGAGACAATAAACTTGAATTTACAAAAGATGAAATTGTTGTTTCAACTGGAGCTAAACAATCATTGGCAAATATTTGTTTAAGTCTTTTAGACCCTGGTGATGAAGTTCTCTTGCCTTGTCCATACTGGGTGTCTTATGCTGAAATTATTAAGCTTGCAGAAGGAATACCTGTTGAAATTTCTTCATCAGTTACAAAAAATTTTAAAGTTAGCCCAAAACAAATTGAAAATGCAATAACTGATAAAACAAGAATGTTTATGTTTAGTTCTCCATGTAATCCTAGCGGATCAGTTTATACTGAAGATGAGCTAAGAGAAATTGCAGAAATTTTTAAAAAATACCCAAATATTTATATTGTTTCTGATGAAATTTATGAGCATATAAATTTTACTGATAAACATTTTAGCATAGGAACAATTGACAGTTTAAAAGATAGAGTAATTACTGTTAATGGAGTTTCTAAGGGTTTTGCAATGACAGGGTGGAGAGTAGGATTTATAGGTGCTCCATTGTGGATTGCAAAAGCATGTAATAAAATACAAGGTCAAGTAACTTCAGCAACATGTGCAATTGCTCAAAAAGCAACTGAGGAAGCAATGAATGCTGATCCCAAAATTGTTACTAATGAAATGAAAAGTTCTTTTCTTAAAAGAAGAGATTTATTACTTGAAAAATTAAATAGCATTAAAGGAATTAAATGTAATATTCCCGATGGAGCCTTTTATATTTTTCCAGATGTATCATACTTTTTTGGGAAGTCAGATGGAGACAAAGTAATTAAAAATGCAGATGATTTATGTATGTATTTATTAAACTCATGTTATGTAGCACTTGTTTCTGGAGCTCCTTTTGGCAATCCGGAATGTGTTAGAATATCATATGCTGCTTCTGAAAATAATCTATTGGAAGCTGCTAAGAGAATACAAATTCAATTAGAAAAACTAAAGTGAAAATGAATCTCAATAAATATTTTCACGATTTCAAATCTAAAAGAATTCTAATTGTTGGAGATGCAATTATCGACACTTACCTATGGGGGGAAATAAATAGAATGTCTCCAGAAGCTCCTGTACCTGTTGTAGATGTTGCAGTTAATCAAAACGATAGTAGACTTGGCGGAGCTGCTAATGTAGCTTTAAATTTAAAAGAATTAGGTGCGGAATCAATTCTATGCACTGTAATTGGAAATGATAATAGAGGGATATTGTTTGAAGAATTAATGCAGGAACAAGGCTTAACCTTAGAAGGTATGTTAATTTCTAACGGTAGAAAAACTACCACTAAAACCCGAGTTATTGCAAACAATAAACATCAACTAAGAATTGACGAAGAGGATACTTATCCAATAAAAATAGAAAAGCAGTTTTATAATCTAATTGAAAAATTAACTCATAATATTGATGCCATTATTCTACAAGATTATAATAAAGGAGTTCTAACAGAAAATATTATTGAAAAAATAATTTGTTTAGCTAATAAAAAAAATATTCCAACGATTGTTGATCCAAAAAAACAGAATTTTTTATTATATAAAAATTGCACTTTATTTAAACCAAATTTTAATGAAATTAAAGATGGTTTAAAAACAAGCATTGATATTGAAAATAAAAATGAAATAACTAAGAAAACAACAGAATTAAGAGAGCTTATCTCTGCAAAAGCAATTCTCTTAACATTATCAAGCAAAGGAATTTGTCTAAACACTAAAAATAACTTTATAATAGAAAGCTCAACAACATCAAATGTAATTGATGTTTCTGGCGCAGGTGACACTGTAGTTTCTGTTGCAGCAATTTGTATGGCTTGTAACATAGATTTTGAAGAAATTGCATTACTTGCAAATATTGCTGGTGGTATAGTCTGTGAAAAAGTTGGTGTAGTTCCAATAACTAATCAAGAATTATTAGAGAGAGCAAAAGAAATTCTTGATGTCTAAAATTGTCAAACCCTACAATAACTCACAAAACAAAAAAAATCAAGTTAAACAAATGTTTAACAAAATTGCTGGTCAATATGATTTTTTGAACCGTTTCCTAACATTTGGGATTGATAATATATGGAGAACAATAGCAGTAAAAAAAATTAAGAACAATCCCAAAAATGTTCTTGATATTGCAACAGGTACTGCTGATTTAGCAATAATAACAGCAAAATATACTAATGCAGAAATTATCGGATTAGACATTTCTGATCAAATGTTAAAAGTAGCTAAAGAAAAAATAACTAATAAAAACCTGAAAAGCAGGATCAAATTAATTAATGGTGATGCTGAAAATTTATCATTTAATAATGAAACCTTTGATGCGATTACTGTTGGTTTTGGAGTTAGAAACTTTGAAAATCTAGAAAAAGGGCTAAACGAAATTTATAGAGTAATAAAAGAAGGAGGTTATGTTGCAATACTTGAACCATCATATCCAGAAAAATTTCCTTTAAAACAGTTGTTTAATTTTTATTTTGAGACTCTAACTCCAATTATTGGAAATCTAATTTCCAAAGACTACAAAGCATATAGTTATCTTTCAAAATCTGTAAAAAATTTTCCTTCTAGTAATAATTTTATAGATCAATTAAAACAAATTGGTTTTTCAAAATGTAATCATTACTCCCTAACATTTGGAGTAGTATCATTGTATATTGCAATAAAATAATATATCAAACGTTTCCAAAAAGTGAAATCACCAAACATATTTTTTTTAATAGCATTACTTTTATGTGTTAGTTTTAATTCTTTTGGACAAAGACATAAAAAACCTCAAAATCTTCCCAGGTATGATTTTAAAAAGATTCATTTTGGATTTACTTTAGGTATTAACTCACTAAACTTTAACATAAATAAGAATAATAATTTTCTAAATAATGACACATTACTTAGTATGTTATCAGAAGATCAGAAAGGATTTAATCTAGGTATTGTATCTAATTTAAGATTAGGAAAATACACTGATCTAAGATTTATTCCAACACTTGTTTTTGGAGAAAGAATATTGAATTATAGTTTCAATAATCAAAGTAATTTGCCATCACAAGAAAAAAGAATTGAATCTACAATGATTGATTTTCCATTTTCTTTAAAATATAAATCAGAAAGATATAATAACTTCAGAACATATGTAATGTGTGGTATAAAATATAGTCTTGATATTGCATCTCAATCAGAAATAGATGATGAAGGTCAAGAATTAGTAAAATTAAATAATCATGATCTCATGATTGAAGGTGGATTTGGTATTGATTTTTATTTACAATATTTTAAATTCTCCCCACAAATCAAACTATCTCATGGTATCATTAATATACTCACAAAGGATAGCACATTATATACAGAAGCAATAAAGAATCTTAAAACTAGTAGTTGGATGATTTCATTTACTTTTGAATAAAACTACTTTGAAAATTCATAAAGCAAAATACTAGTAGCAGTAGCTGCATTTAATGAATCAATTTGATCTGAAAACTTTTTGATTGTAATTTTTGTATCAATAAATTGTTTTAAAGCATCAGATATTCCATGTGATTCATTTCCAATTATAAGAAGAGAATTTGGTTTGACATTGACTGTTTTGGAATCCTGTCCTTCTAATACAGCACCATACACATGAAAGTTATCACTACATTTTTCAAAAAAATCAACAAGATTTGTATAAAAAATATCAACTCTAAAAAGTGATCCCATTGAAGATTGAATAACTTTTGAATTATATAAATCAACTGTGTTATCAGAACATATGATACTCTTTATATTAAACCAATTACAAGATCTTATTATTGTTCCAAAATTTCCAGGATCATTAATATTATCTAAAACTAATGTAAGCCCTTGAATTTTATCGTAATCTAATGCAATATTTTTTTTCTTTACAATAGCTAAAACATTATTTGGAGATTTTAAATTACTAATTCTTGAAAGTTCCTTTTGAGTAATTTTAAATAGTATTTCTTCTTTAATTTTTGAACTATATAGATCATAACAAGCTTCAGTGGCATATACTTTATCAATAACAAAATCAGAATTAATAAGTTCAGATAATATCTTCTCACCCTCAACAATAAACAATGATTTTTCATCCCTATTTTTTTTTAAATAAAGTGATTTTATAAATTTAATTTCATTGCTTTTTAACATAAAAAAAATTTTAAGCCAATTATAAGAAAATATATAAACAAAAAGGTGTTTCATTTAGAACATTATTCTAATTTTGCTCAAAACATAAAATAATATAAAAATGTCAAAATTTCCACACGGTGTTTTAACCGGAAAACAAGTTCAAGATGTATTTAATGATGCAAAAGTTAATCAGTATGCACTTCCAGCTGTTAATGTCACGAATACAAGTACGGTTAATGCTGTTCTAGAAGCTGCCGCTGAAGTAAGTTCTCCTGTAATTATTCAATTTTCAGCTGGAGGATGTCAGTTTTTTGCAGGAAAAGGATTAAATAATGAAAATCAAAGTGCAGCAATTGCAGGTGGAATTTCTGGTGCCAAGCATGTACATGAAATGGCAAAACTTTACGGAGTCAGTGTTATTCTTCATACTGATCATTGTGCTAGAAAATTACTTCCATGGGTTGATGGTCTTCTTTTAGCAAGTGAAGAACATTTTAAAACACATGGAACTCCACTTTATAGCTCTCACATGAT
The DNA here is from genome assembly GCA_902579065.1 of uncultured Bacteroidota bacterium. Taxonomy (GTDB): domain Bacteria; phylum Bacteroidota; class Bacteroidia; order Flavobacteriales; family BACL11. The sequence continues at coordinate 19,165 of CACHFI010000008.1, read as the reverse complement.
TGATCTTTCAGATGAACCAATTATTGACAACATAGAAACATGTAAATTATACTTAGAGAGAATGAGTAAAATTGGTATGACTTTAGAAATAGAATTAGGGGTAACAGGAGGTGAAGAAGATGGAGTTGATAATACTGACATTGATAGTAGTAAGCTTTACACTCAGCCAGAAGAAGTAGCTTATGCCTATGAAGAATTAATGAAAGTAAGTGATCAATTTACGGTAGCTGCTGCTTTTGGTAATGTTCATGGTGTTTACAGACCAGGAAATGTTAAATTAACTCCCGTAATTCTTGATAATTCTCAAAAATTTGTTGAAGATAAATTTAATACTGATGAAAAGCCAATTAATTTTGTATTTCACGGTGGATCGGGATCTTCTTTTAATGAAATTAGAGAGGCTATATCATATGGAGCAATCAAAATGAACATAGATACTGATTTACAATGGGGTTTTACTACAGGAGTTAGAGATTATTTTGATAAATATGGTGAATATGTTAAAACTCAAATTGGAAATCCTGAAGGAGATGACTTGCCAAATAAAAAATATTACGACCCAAGAAAGTGGATAAGAGAAGGTGAATTAACATTCAAAAAAAGATTAATCAAATCTTTTGAAGATTTAAATAACATGAATAGAAACTAAATAAGTTGGATTGGTTTAAAAGAATAAAAGAAGGGATTACTACCAAAACTTCTCAAAAGAAGGAAATGGCAGATGGACTTTGGATAAAATGTCCAAAGTGTAAAGTTATTACTTCAAGAGATGATTTAATCAGCAATTTACATGTTTGTCATAACTGTGATTATCATCATAGAATAGGTTCAGAGGAATACTTTGCAATTCTATTTGACAATAATAAATATAACGAATTAGATAAAAATTTAGAATCTGCAGATCCTTTGAAATTTGAAGACACAAAAAAATATTCTGACAGATTAAAATCAATTAAAAAGAAAACAGGCTTAAATGATGCCATTAGATGTGCTTTTGGCAAAATGGAAAAACAAGATATTGTAATTGCATCCATGGATTTTAGTTTTATTGGTGGTTCAATGGGTTCTGTAGTTGGTGAAAAAATTTCTCGAGCTATTGATTTCGCAAAAAAGAAAAAATACCCTCTTTTAATCATCTCTAAATCCGGTGGAGCAAGAATGATGGAAGCAGCAATTTCTTTAATGCAGCTTGCAAAAACTTCAGCAAAATTAGCTCAATTAGACGAATTAAAAGTTCCATATATATCTCTTTTAACTGATCCAACGTTTGGTGGTGCCACAGCATCATTTTCTATGCTTGGGGATATGAACATTGCTGAGCCAAATGCACTTATTGGATTTGCAGGACCAAGAGTTGTAAAGGAAACTATTGGAAAAGATTTACCTGAAGGGTTTCAAACCTCTGAGTTTCTTAAAGAACATGGTTTTATTGACTTCATTGTCCACAGAAAAGACTTAAAAGAGAAAATTAGTCAATTACTGAGAATGATCAAATCTTAATTATTTCCATAAATAATCATGTAAAGCAAAAAGTTTTTACTAAATTTGCAGCCCGAATTACATAATGAAAATTAAATAATGAGTAATATAAATAAACAAGAAATTTTTAAGAAATATGGAAGTAATGAAACAGATACTGGTTCTGTTTACAGCCAAGTTGCTCTTTTTACTTCTAGAATTAAACACCTAACTGATCATCTAAAGAACAATAAAAAAGATTTTGGAACTCAAAAATCACTTCAAATAATGGTAGGTAAAAGAAGAAAATTACTTGATTATCTAATGAAAAAAGACATTATCAAATACAGAGAACTGGTTAAGGATCTCGGCTTAAGAAGATAATATCAATCTGAATGAAGGCAACTAAAATTGCCTTCTTTATTTTATACACACAAACACAATGATTAAAGAAGAAAAAGAAATAATTAAGTTAGATGATGGAAGAGAAATCATTCTAACAACAGGAAAATTAGCTAAACAAGCACACGGTTCAGTAGAAGTTAGAATGGGAAAAACCCATTTATTGGCTACTGTAGTTTCAAACAAAGAAGCAAGAGAAGGGGTTGATTTTTTACCATTAACAGTTGACTATAGAGAAAAATTTGCTGCTGATGGTAGATTTCCAGGAGGATTCCTTAAAAGAGAAGCAAGACCAACTGATCAAGAAATATTGGTAATGAGATTAGTTGATAGAATTCTTAGACCTATGTTTCCAAGTGATTATCATGCAGAAGTACAAATAATGATTTCACTAAACTCTCATGATGAAAATGTAAAACCAGATACTCTTGCTGCTCTAGCAGCATCAACTGCTATTGCAGTATCAGATATTCCTTTTAACGGACCTATTTCTGAAGTAAGAGTAGCAAGAATTAACAATGAATACGTAATAAATCCTTCATCTCAAGATTTAGAATCTGCAGATATTGACTTAATGGTTGGTGCATCTGCTGATAGTGTTGCAATGGTAGAGGGAGAAATGAACGAAGTTTCAGAAAATGAAATGATTGAAGCTATTAAGATTGCTCACGAAGCTATCAAAGTTCAATGCCAAGCTCAACTTAATCTTGCAAAGAAAATTGAAAAATCTTCTCCTAAAAGAGAATATTGTCATGAAACTCATGATGAAGAGTTAAGAAAAAATATTAGAGAAGCAACATATGACAAAGTATACGAAGTTGCAAAACAAGCTCTTTCTAAAGAGGAAAGATCTGAAAAGTTTAGAGCTGTAAAAGAAGAATATATAAGTACACTAGATGAAGAAGAGGCAACTGAAAATGCTTATCTTATTGGAGTATACTATCACGATGTTGAAAAAGAAGCAGTTCGTAATCTAGTTTTAAATGAAGGAATTAGATTAGATGGAAGAAAAACTGATGAAATAAGACCAATTTGGTGTGAAATAGATTACTTATCTTCTCCTCATGGGTCAGCTGTCTTCACTAGAGGTGAGACACAATCATTAACAACAGTTACCTTGGGATCAAGTACTGATGTAAATAGATTAGATGGTGTAACTTATCAAGGACATGAAGATTTTTATTTACATTACAACTTCCCACCATTTTCAACTGGAGAAGCAAGAATGCTTAGAGGAACCAGTAGAAGAGAAATAGGTCACGGTAATCTAGCACAAAGAGCTCTTAAAAAAATGATTCCTAGTGATAATCCTTACACTGTGAGGATTGTTTCAGATATATTAGAATCAAATGGTTCTTCATCAATGGCTACAGTATGCGCTGGTACACTAGCTCTAATGGATGCAGGAGTCAAAATTAAAAAACCTGTTTCAGGAATTGCAATGGGATTAATTTCAGACTATGAGGATACAAGCAAATTTGCTGTTCTGTCTGATATTCTTGGTGATGAAGATCATTTAGGAGATATGGATTTCAAAGTAACCGGAACTGTAGATGGAATAACTGCTTGTCAAATGGATATAAAAATACAAGGTCTTTCATATGATATTTTAGAGAAAGCCTTAAATCAAGCAAGAGATGGAAGATTACACATCCTAGAAAAACTAACTGACACTATTAGTGAGCCAAGAGTACAACTTAAAGATCATACTCCAAAAATTATAAAACTTGAAGTTCCAAAATCAACAATAGGTGGTATAATTGGCCCTGGAGGAAAAATTATTCAAGAAATGCAGGCAACAACAGAAACTGTTATTTCTATTGAAGAAGTTGATGAAAAAGGAGTTGTAGAAATTTTAGGAACAAATCAAGAAAAAATTGATTTAGCTATTGAAAAAATTAGATCAATTGCATTTATTCCTGAGAAAGGAAAAACATATAAAGGAAAAGTTAAATCAATAATGCCATATGGAGCATTTATTGGTATCTCATCAAATACTGATGGTCTTTTACATGTTTCAGAAATTTCTTGGGAAAGAGTAGAAAATGTTGAAGATGTACTTAAAGAAGGTCAAGAAATTGAAGTTAAATTGATTGATATTGACGAAAGAAGTGGAAAACTTAAATTATCTAGAAAAGTTTTACTTCCTAAACCAGAAAAGAAAAAATAATTTATTTTTAATTTTTCATAAAACAATACAATATGAGACAACTGAAAATTACAAAACAGGTAACCAATAGAGAAACTGCTTCTCTAGACAAATATTTACAAGAAATTGGAAGAGTTGATTTAATTACTGCTGAAGAAGAAGTAGAATTAGCTCAAAAAATCAAAGCTGGTGATGAAAAAGCTTTAGATAAAATGACAAAAGCCAATCTTAGGTTTGTAGTTTCAGTTGCTAAGCAATATCAAAATCAAGGTTTAACATTACCTGATTTAATTAATGAAGGAAATCTTGGTTTAATTAAAGCTGCAAAAAGATTTGATGAAACAAGAGGTTTTAAATTTATTTCATATGCTGTATGGTGGATTAGACAATCTATCTTACAAGCATTAGCTGAACAATCAAGAATTGTTAGGCTTCCTTTAAATAAAATTGGATCAATAAATAAAATTAATAAAGCCTATGCTCAATTAGAGCAAAAGTTTGAAAGACCTCCAACTGCTGAAGAAATAGCTGATTTAGTTGATCTTTCTCTCACTGAAGTGAAGCAATCATTAAAAAATACTGGTAGACACGTATCAATGGATGCTCCATTAATTGAAGGTGAAGACAGTAATTTATATGATGTAATGGGAAGTGATGAAAGCCCAAGTCCTGATACTCAATTAATGCTTGACTCACTTAGAGAAGAGATTAGAAGAGCATTAGATACTCTTACTCCAAGAGAAGCTGATGTTGTTTCATCATACTTTGGTTTGAATGCAGGACATGCAATGACACTTGAAGAAATAGGAGAAAAGTTTGATTTAACTAGGGAAAGAGTGAGGCAAATAAAAGAAAAAGCTGTTAGAAGACTTAAACATACAACTAGAAGTAAAATTCTTAAAACATATTTAGGTTAATCTAAAGAGGTCTATTGACCTCTTTTTTTTTAATTTTATAATTATGAAACATTTAATTGCACCATCGATGTTAGCAGCAGATTTTGGAAATCTTCAAAGAGATTGCGAAATGGTAAATAATAGTGAGGCTGATTGGTTTCATATTGATGTAATGGATGGTCATTTTGTGCCAAATATCTCTTATGGAATGCCTATAATCAAGGCCATTAAAAAACATGCTACCAAACCTCTAGATGTTCATCTTATGATTGAAAAGCCTGAAAGATACATTGAAGAATTTGCAAACGTTGGTGCTGATATTATTACTGTTCATTATGAATCAACAATACATCTTGACAGAACATTATCTCAAATTAATGATGCTGGTTGTAAAGCTGGTGTAGTTTTAAATTTAACCACACCTGTAAGTGTACTTGAAGATATTCTACCAAAATGTTTTATGGTTCTTATAATGTCTATAAATCCAGGTTTTGGAGGACAAAAACTTGAAGATATGACATATGATAAAGTAAAAAAACTAAGAAAAATGATTGATGACAGAGGTTTAAAAACTCATATAGAAATTGATGGTGGAGTTAATATTAATAATGCAAAAAAATTAATTGATGCTGGAGCTGATGTATTAGTTGCCGGTAGCTTTGTATTTAGATCAGAAAACCCTACACAAACCATATCTGATTTGAAATCAATTTAGGAATTAACATAATCTCTTAAATACTCGTAATTTTTAGTTAGATCACCATCTTTACATATTGTTGCTCCCTCTATTATTTTATTATCTGAATTAATAATTGGAATAATATGATTAATCAAATGCTCTCCAAAATCTTCAGAAGAGTCTTTTGGTAATTCACACGGTAAATTATCTACTGCCATTACTGCAATTATATCATTAGTCATAAAATCATCTTCTTTTTCAGTATTTCTATTGTAACCATAAATTGGATTATCAATGGTTGATGGTTTAATTGTTGTAGCGACGGGACCATCAATATCACAAGAAATATCTGCAACTACTGAAATATTAAAATCAGGTGATTTTACGTCTTTTCTTGTGAATAAATAAGGAGCTCCAGTTGCATAAAAATGACCAGCAAAATACAAATCAGTTTTTGCAGCATATTTCATAAATGTAGATTTATATAAAGATGAATCATTTAAAAAATCAGAGAAAGTTGATTCTTTACCATCAATTCTTGCATTATAATCCAAAACATCTATATTTAAATATACTGGATGATCAAATATTTTATTTAAATAATCATCAATATTAACTTCTTCAATATTAAGCTTCTTAATTGTTTCTAAAATTCCCGAACCTACTCTACCCTTTCCTGTAATTAGAAATTTTTCATTAGATAATTTAACATCATTTAAATAATTATCCATTTCATTTCGATCGATACACTTATTGGCAGGTTTTAATGAATAAAAACCATGCTTTAAGCCATAGGTTAATAAACCATTATATGCACCTATTATTCCAGCATACCTACCAAAACCTAGTATTCTACTTCCATTATTGTATTTTAAAACCTCATAATCAATCATTCTGATATTCAGCTTAATCATCTTTTTTAGCAGCTCTCTGTTGTATTCTTGTTTTTTTATTGTGTGAGAAAAAAACAAATATGTTTTATTGGCAATTAATTTATCTTTAGGCACTTCTTTTATTCCAAAAAGGATATCACAGGATTCTAAGCTATCAACAATAGGAATACCATTTTTTAAATAGTCTTCATCTGAAAAACATCTAATATCACTACTTTGAACAAAAATTTTAAGTTCCGGAAACTCTGTTATAATTTGTTTACACTGAGAAGGAGAAAACGGCACTCTTTTATCTGCAGGGACTTTTTCTTCTCTTAAAATACCAATATTCATTTTTCCTTTTTTTAAACAAAAGTAAACATTGAAAGGGCGAAAGCAATTGAATTTGCTAATTTTGCTAAAAAAAAGTTCATTATTTCATGGGGCTGACTGGATTTGACTGCAAGTCTAGTTGATTAATAAGCATGTCGAGCTTTGTATTTTGGCTCGTTAAATTTAAAATTCAATTTTTTAATTGGCGAAAATAATTACGCTTTAGCTGCCTAATTTATAAATTAGAATAGCTTTTGTCTCTTTTAAAGGAATTCCTGAATCCTTTAATAATGAGGCATCATTAATATCAGGATAGTTTGTTTAATGCTTCGTTAAACAAATGAAAACTTAGAAGATAAGGATAAGAATTGGGTGCTATTTACCAGACTTATTTCGAAAATTAATAGTAGATAAGCATGTAGAAAGTTATTTAACACCTTGTTAGGACGTGGGTTCGAAACCCACCAGCTCCACCAAAAACAAACCCACTCATTTTGAGTGGGTTTCGTATTTTTACAGAAAATTTTATAATTTTTTAAGAAATGGATTTTTTTGAAGCGGTAGAGAATAGGAGATCAGTAAGAAAGTTTACAGATAAGGAAGTTCCCGAAGAAATCATGAGAAAATGCTTGAAAGCTGCTACTCTTGCTCCTAATTCATCTAATTTACAACCTTGGGAATTTTATTGGGTACGAAATTCTAAAAATAAAAATAAGGTTGTCGAAGCTTGCTTTTCACAAAATGCTGCAAAAACAGCTAAAGAAATTGTAATTGCAGTAGCAAGAATTGATACATGGAAAAGAAATCGAGATTTAATAATTGAAGATTATAAAAAAAGAGATAAGTTAATTCCTTTGGTCAACAAATACTATCAAAGACTAATTCCTTTTGCATATTCACATGATAGATTTGGTATTTATGGGATCTTAAAAAGAATTTTTTATGTTTTTTTCAATTTTGTTGGTTTTTACAGACCAATTATTAGAGGTCCTATATACAAACATCAATTATTTGAAACAGTAAGTAAATCAACCGCATTAGCCTGTCAAAATTTTATGATGGCTCTTGTAGCTGAAGGATTTGATTCATGTCCAATGGAGGGATTTGATGAAAAAAGAATAAAAAAAATATTAAAGCTCAATTGGCAATCACATGTAGTTATGATTTTTGGAATTGGAGAAGCTGATAAAAATGGTATTTACGGTGACAGATTTAGAATAGATGATAATTTAGTCATAAAGGAAATTTAATTTATTTAAATATTATTTTTTTTTCTATCCTACCATCATCAAAATGAAAAAACAATATTTTATCATATTCAAATGAAATCTCTTTTCCAAGCACATTAGTTATCTTAACAACATTACTTTGATTAAAATTATTAAATGTGTTAAATGACATTAGATCAAGAGTAAAATTAATATTAGCTATACTATCACATCCCAAAGAATTAGTTAATACAATAGAATAATCTCCTGAAACATATAATACTATCCCATTCCAATTTATATTACTATTTGAGACCAATGTGTCATATGAGTAAGAATCATAAATACAACTTCCATCATCATAATTAGCAAATTGATTAAAATTACATGCAATAGGATCTGTACAGCCAACAATACCATAACAGTTTCCTAATAAATTTGTATCTATCCATACTAGCCTATCTCCTATCCAATTTTTTAAAAAATTAATTTCGTCTTGATATGTGTTTCCAACATAATAATTAGGCCAAACATATGTGCCTAAAATATCCCATTTCTGAAAATTTCTTTGGCTAGCATGATCTATATAAAGAGCCGTGCTATCAATAAAATTAAAAATAGAATCTTCATGAAAACTATTATCTCTTAAATATTCCCATCTGCATTTTAACTTATTTACATAATTAGTATCATCTAAAAGCCTTTCAAACCAGAAAACATTATTCCAGGCACATCCTTGTCCACCATCATCAATTTCCCATCCAGAAGTAATACCTCCATTACAAAAGTTTGCATTTCCAAAAGCTAAATTATAATCCCATAAAGGCCCCATTGAAAGTTTACCACCATTATCATCTCTATCTTTATACATATAAGTACTAAGTCTGTATCCATCAATATTTCTAGAAAGCTCATTAATAATATATAAGTCTATAAAAGAATTTACATCAATATACTTTGAGTACCCTATTAAAGAATCATTAAAGTTAGGGCCAGCAAGTGCATATTCAAAACTATCAACAAAGTTTTCTATATAATTTTTTTGCAAAGGATGTAGTGTGGCTCCTTCGGGATAATGATACTGAATAAAAGTAGAGCCTCCTCCCAAATTAGGAAAATTTGACAACCAACTACCACCTCCTGAACCAGTAAATTTATCAATCTTAACTATATAACCACCAGTTAAACTATCTCCATTTAAATCATCTGAATCTAAACGAGCAATATCTACTCTATTTTTATCTCTTTTTATTTTTTCCATTAGAATATAAACCCCTTGATAATCTCCATTAATTACAAGTTCACAATAAGCAGTTCTAGAACAATATTTTCCCATCTTACGACCTAAATCGAAGGTTAAAAAATTACGCATTAGGCTTTTATCTGTATAGGGCGCATATAATATCCAATCATTCTCAAAGGGCATACCTAGTAATGATACATTATTATTATTACCTAAAGAATCTTGTGTCTCAAAACCATATGATTTTTTTGGAAATAATTGAGAAGAACTACCTCTATATTCAATACTAATTTTTCCATCATACCCATTAAATATATCGCCGATTGTATTTAAATTACCAAAACCATTATCAATTATTCCCATGTCACAAATTATCCTAGCACTATCTAATATATTTTGATTATTTGTATTAATTATTACAATAGGAAGATTTGATGATGTAAAAATCAATGGAGGAACAAACCATGAAGGAGTTGATAAATAGTTTAAAGTTGTTGATGTAATTCCCAATGATAAAAAAATACGAGCTGTCAAATCTGATGAAGAAATATCTTGGTTATGAATTTGAACAGATAAAACATTAACCCCTTGATTTAAAACAGTATCAATTAAATGTGGATCAATTATAAATTGATCAGGGGAACCTCCTTGGTACATTTGTGCCTCCTTATAGGTATTTGCAACTTGATTGTATGATGGATGATCACCAATAATACCAATATTAGATCTAGCTATTTCAACATCATTTAGATAAGCAACAAATCCATCATCAAAGTCAATATCTAAAACTAAAGCACCAATTTCTGAAGTATCAATAATTAAAAACTCTTTTCTTAGATATAATGATATTGTTGGGCTTATAATTGTAGAATCATCTCCATCTCCGTATCCAAAACCACCTTGTCCATTTTGCCATAAAGAATCATTAAAAGATACAGTTCGCCAATTTGAATCTGGTTCACTTATTCCAACATAATACTTCCAAAAATCATTTTCAAAAACTACAGTTTCCCAATGATCTATTGATTGAGAAAAAATAGAAAAAGGAAAAAAAATAATAAATAATAATTTTTTCACAATACGAAAATAAAAATATTCAAAAACAATGTATAACTAATTTCTCTTTTACTAGCTTTATATATTATTTAATTAATTTTAAAAATATGTGGATATTAAAAATAGGTGTAATCTTTTCTATTTTATCAATAGTTATAGGAGCATTTGGAGCTCATGCATTAGAAAATATTATTTCCGATAAAATAGAAGTCTTTAAAACGGCTGTACAATATCAAATTTTTCATTCATTAGCTTTAATCATGATCGGTTTAATTGCTAAATCATATTCTCTTGATTTAAATTTGGTTGCTTACTTATTAATATTTGGAATAATATTATTTTCTGGATCTTTATATTTAATTTCTATATTTAAGATAAGTTTTGTAGGTGTTATTACACCAGTTGGTGGACTTCTTTTTATTTCTGGATGGTTACTTTTATTATATAATTTATATAATATTTAAAATATTACATTTCATCATAATCAATATAGATATTTTCAGATGTTGGGTGAGCTTGACAGGTTAAAACAAAACCTTCTTCTACATCATCTTCAGATAGAGAATAATTCATATCCATTTTAGCAGTACCTTCAATAATTTTTGCTTTACAAACTGAACATACACCTCCTTTACATGAAAAAGGAACGTCTGCTCCTGCTTCCATTGCAGCATCTAAAATTGATTGTCCATTTTGTGGTAATTTAAATTCAAAATCATCACCATCAACACAAACAGTAACATTTGAAATAAGAAATGATTCTGAACCTTCTTTTGGCTCATCTTTTTGTAAAGTTGGTGCAGAAAATAACTCATATTTAATTTTGTTATCTTCTATTTCAAGAAGATCTAAAAAATCTCTTACATTTTCTATCATATTTCCAGGGCCACAAATAAAAAATGAATTAGCATTTGAAATTTTTGAATCTTGATCAAATAAATTCTTGAGTAACTCACCAGATATTCTTCCAAACAAAGAATCGTTAATTTTTTCTTGAGAATAAATATTATATAATGAAAAGCGATCATTATAATTCTCCTTAAATAAATTTATTTCATCTGAATACATAATAGATGATTTAGTTTTATTTCCGTAAATCAAAGTAAATGTACTTAATGGTTCGTTTATTAAAACATTTTTAATCATTGACATAATTGGAGTAATACCACTTCCAGCAGCTATTCCAACATAATGATTATTATTTGATTCATCAGTATCTAATAAAAAATTACCAGTTGGAGGCATAATGCTTAACTTATCACCCTCTTTTAATTGAGTTGTTAAAAAAGTTGACATTAAACCATTAGGAACTAACTTAACTCCAATTTCAATTCCTGTTTCAGGTGAAGAAGAAATCGAATAAGAACGTCTAACACTATCATTATTTATTTGATGTTCTATTGTTATATACTGACCTGATTTAAAACTAAATAAATTAGAATCTAAAGATGATAAATCAAATTCAATATTTACTGAGTCTGTAGTTAGATTTTTAATTGATTTAACAGGAACTAAAAAAAACTTATTCATATTTTTTTTTTGCAAAAATAGGATATTGAAAACTTTTTTCTGAGCTAAAAAATATTAAATTGAAAAATGACATATTTTCAATAAATTTGCAAAAACACAATTATCTTAATATGCAAGAAGAAATTTTCCAAGATAAAATTAATGCAGAAAAGAAAATCGAACCAAAAGATTGGATGCCTGATGGCTACAGAAGCCATTTAATTAGACAAATATCTCAACATGCACACTCAGAAATTATTGGTATGCAACCTGAGGGTAATTGGATTACTAGAGCTCCATCACTAAGGGCAAAAATGATACTTTTAGCGAAGGTTCAAGATGAGGCTGGTCATGGTCTTTATTTGTACAGTGCATGTGAAACATTAGGCGTCACAAGAGATGAGCTTAACAAACAACTTCATGAAGGAAAAGCAAAATACTCTAGTATCTTTAATTATCCTACACTAAGCTGGGCTGACATGGGTGCAATAGGTTGGTTAGTGGATGGAGCAGCTATTGTTAATCAAGTTTCACTACAAAAAACATCATATGGTCCCTATTCTAGAGGTATGATTAAAATTTGTAAAGAAGAAAGTTTTCATCAAAGACAAGGATATGAAATTATGGCTCATATGGCTAATGGAACTAAAGAACAAAAAGAAATGGCTCAAGATGCTCTAAATAGATTCTGGTGGCCTTCTATTATGATGTTTGGTCCTCAGGACTCAGATTCCCCAAGAACTGGTAATGCTATGAAATGGAAAATAAAAAGAAAAACAAATGATGAACTTAGGCAAAATTTCATAGATAAGACAGTAGCCCAAGCTGAGCTAATTGGTTTAAAAATACCCGATCCAGATTTAAAATGGAATGAAGAAAGAGGATCATATGACTTTGGAGAAATTGATTGGGAGGAATTCTGGAACGTTGTTAATGGAAATGGACCATGTAATGAGCAAAGATTAGAACACCATAAAAAGGCACATACTGAAGGAGAATGGGTACGTGAAGCAGCAAAGGCATATGCTAAAAAACAAACTCACAATGAATAAAGCAGCTACAATTTGGGAGGTTTTTATACAAAGTAAAAATGGTTTACCACATAAGCACGTTGGAAACGTTCATGCAGAAGATAAAGAAATGGCTCTTCAAAATGCTCGTGACCTTTATACAAGAAGAAATGAGGGGTCGTGTATTTGGGTAGTTAAATCTGAACATATTGTTTCTTCTGTACCTGAAGATGAAGAATCATTTTTTGATCCAGCAAATGATAAGGTATATAGACACCCTACATTCTATGATCTCCCTGATGGTGCAAAACATATTTAAATGCAAGACTTAGAGAAATACATACTAAGAATTGCTGATAGTTCTTTGATTTTATCCCATAGACTTTCTGAGTGGTGTTCAAAAGGACCATCTCTTGAAGAAGATATTGCTCTTTCAAACATATCATTAGACTTACTTGGTCAAGCGAACTCTCTTTTGGAATATTGTGGTAAAATTAATGGCACAAAAACTGCTGATGATCTAGCCTTTAAAAGAGGAGAACGAGAATTTTTTAATTTTCAAATCTGTGAACAAGAAAATGGACATTTTGGAGATACTATCGCCAGACAGTTTCTTTTTGATAGTTTCACACTATTATTTTTTAAAAAACTTAGTGAAAGCAAAGATGAAATATTAAGTGCAATTGCTTTAAAGTCAATTAAAGAAATTAATTATCATTTAAGACATTCAAGCAATTGGGTTCTTAGACTGGGAGATGGAACTGCTACAAGTAAAGAAAAAATTCAAAATTCATTTAATAAGATTTGGAAATATACTGGTGAGTTTTTTGAAATGGATCAGCTTGATCTTAAGATGCTAGATTTAAAAATAGGTGTAAACAACAATCAATTAAAAAAAGAATGGGATATTATTGTTAATGATACACTAAAAAAAGCAAAATTAAACAGACCTGAAGACGGTTTTATGATGACAGGAAGCAAAAATGGCATACATACAGAACTTTTAGGAAAAATTCTAAGTGAAATGCAATATATCCCAAGAGCTTATCCTGATGCGAAGTGGTAAAATAGAAAAAATATGGAATATTTTAGGATCAGTTCCTGATCCTGAAATACCTGTTATTTCTGTAGTAGAGCTTGGTGTAATTAGAAATGTAGAATACATTGAAAATGAATATATTATTTCTGTTACCCCAACATATTCTGGATGCCCTGCAGTAAAGACTTTTCAAGATGACATTAAGACACAACTTAAAAAAAATGATATTGATAATTTTAAAATAGATATCGTTTACAAGCCTGCGTGGACAACTGATTGGATGACCAAAGAAACCAAGCAAAAACTAAAAAAATACGGTATAGCTCCACCAGAAAAAATAATTGAATGTCCTCAGTGTAACTCAAAAAAAATTGAATTAATAAGTGAGTTTGGCGCAACTGCTTGTAAATCAATGCATAAATGTACCGAATGCTTAGAACCTTTTGAACATTTCAAATGTATATAAGACTTGTTTACTGCTCATTTATTATTTTTACAATGGATTATATCTAATAAATGATTAAAAAAGAAATAAATAATCAAATTGCAATTCTAACATTAGATAGACCTGATAAGTATCATTCTTTTGTTAAAGAGATGGCATTAGATCTTCAGTTAAAGCTTGATGAATGCGAGAATGATGAAAATATTAGATGCATCCTAATTACGGCAACTGGAAAGGCTTTCTGTGCAGGTCAAGATTTATCAGAAGCAATTGACGAAAATAGTCCAGGACTAGAAAAAATAGTAAAAGATCATTATAATCCTATAATTAGAAAAATCAGAAGTATTGAAAAACCCATAATTGCTGCGGTAAATGGAGTAGCAGCTGGAGCTGGTGCCTCTATAGCTTTATGCTGTGATATTGTAGTTGCTAAAAAAAGTGCTGTTTTTGTTCAAGCTTTTAGTAAAATTGGATTAATTCCAGATAGTGCTGCTACCTTTTTCCTTCCTAGACTTATTGGATTACAAAAAGCTGCTGGATTAATGATGACAGCTGATCCGATTTCTGCTGATGATGCTTTTAATATTGGCATGATATATAAGGTTTATGATGACAACGATTTTGAAAATGAAGTTTTAAAACTTGCTGAAAAACTAAGTCAAATGCCTACAAAAGGTCTTGGATTAACAAAAAAATTATTAAATCTTTCTTTAACCAATGACTTAGAAAACCAATTAAATGAAGAATTAAATGCTCAAATAATTGCTGGTAATACAAATGACTTTAACGAAGGTGTTAATGCTTTTTTAGAAAAGAGAAAACCAAATTTTAAAGGAAATTAGATGAAAATAGGTATAATAGGATCAGGCACAATGGGAATAAGTATAGCACATTTTATGTGCTTAAAAGATAGTCCTACTATAATTTATGACAATTCAAAAAAAACATTAAAAAAAGCTGAAGAAAATTTATTACAACTAGTAAACAAATTAGAAAGTAAAAACAAATACTCAAAAGATGATGTTTTAAGAATAAAGAATAATATAAAATTCACTTCACAAATTAAAGATCTTTCTAATTCTGAGCTAATAATTGAAGCTATTATTGAGGATTTAGATATTAAAAAAGAGGTTTTTTCTAAATTAGAAAAAATTGTAAATAAAGAATGTATTATAGCTACAAATACATCCTCGTTATCAATAACTGCTCTTGCAAGTTCAATTGAAATAAATAATAGATTTATTGGTTTACATTTTTTTAATCCAGCAAATTTAATGCCTCTGGTAGAAGTAATACCTGCAATACAAACATCAAATAATACCATTGAAAAGTCAATAGATTTTTTAAAAAGTTTGGGGAAAGAAGTTGTAATAGCAAAAGATACACCAGGCTTTATAGTAAATAGAGTTGCTAGGCCATTTTATGGGGAAGCAATTAGAATATATGAAGAAGGTATTGCAAGTATCCCTACTATAGATTGGTCTATGAAGGAAATTGGTGGATTTCGAATGGGGCCATTTGAATTAATGGATTTTATTGGTAATGACATCAATTATACTGTAACAGAAACTGTATTTAAAGAATTTTATTTTGACCCAAGATACAAACCTTCATTTACACAAAAAAAATTGATGGAAGCAGGATATTATGGTAAAAAAAGTGGTAAAGGTTTCTATGATTATAATAAAAATAAATCTGATGAAATCAATAAAAACAGAGAATTAGGAAAAGAAATTGTTTTAAGAATTTTATCTATGCTTATTAATGAAGCTGCAGATGCATTGTATTTGAATATAGCATCAAAAGAAGATATTGACTTAGCAATGACAAAGGGTGTAAACTATCCAAAAGGACTACTCTATTGGGCAGATGAAATTGGTATTCAGACAATTAACGAAACTTTAATATCACTAAAAAATAGATATAATGAAGATCGGTATAGACCTTCTCCTATATTTCAGATGATGATAGAAAAAGACAAAAAATTCTATTGATGCTTTCTCCAAAAGAAATTGTTAGTAAAATGATAAGTAATGATGCCTTTAGTAAATGGTTAGGCATAAATATTTTAAAACTTGAAAAGGGATATTGTAAATTAGAAATGAAGGTTGTAAAAGAAATGACAAATGGTTTTGATATAGCTCACGGTGGAATATGCTATTCTCTTGCAGATAGCGCACTTGCATTTGCATCCAACTCTCATGGCAAAATGGCTCTTTCAATTGAAACTTCAATTTCACATACTAAAAAAGTTAATATTGACGATACTTTAACAGCTGAAACAGAGGAATTAAATATAAATCCAAAAACTGGACTTTATAATATTAGGATAACAAATCAAAATTCAGATGAAATTGCTTTCTTTAAAGGAACTGTTTTTTTCTCTGATAAAATTTGGAAATAAAAATTAAATGAATACCTATATAATAGATGCAATAAGAACACCGATTGGAAATTTTGGTGGAACACTCAAAGACATAAGAACAGATGACTTAGCAGCTATTCCAATAAGAGAATTAGTTTCTAGAAATAAAATTGATCCTACAAAGATTAATGATGTTATTTTAGGATGTGCTAACCAAGCTGGAGAAGACAATAGAAATATAGCTAGAATGGCATTACTGCTAGCAGGGATCCCATTTAGTGTCCCTGGTGAAACAGTTAATAGATTATGTGCTTCAGGAATGTCAGCAATAATAAATGCACATAGAGCGATAAAGGCTGGAGACGGCGATTTATTTATTTCTGGAGGTATTGAAAATATGACTAGAGGGCCTTGGGTAATTTCAAAAGTTTCAAAAGCTTTCGGAAGAGACGCACAAATGCATGATTCATCATTTGGATGGAGATTTATTAATCCAAAAATGAAGGAAATTTATGGTGTTGATGGGATGGGAACAACGGCTGAAAACCTTGCTGAATTATATGATATTTCTAGAGAAGATCAAGATAAATTTGCATTCAATTCTCAACAAAAGGCTTATAAAGCTCAAAAATCTGGAAGATTTTCTGAAGAAATTATTCCAATTTCAATACCACAGAAAAAGAAAGATCCCATTTTATTTGAACATGATGAGTTTATTAAAGGAAATACATCAATTGAAATTTTATCAAAACTGAGAACTGCTTTTAAGAAAGATGGGGGAACTATAACTGCTGGAAATGCATCCGGTTTAAATGATGGAGCTGCTGCTATGTTATTAGCTTCTGAAAATGGAGTTACAGAAAATAATCTTAATCCCATTGCAAAAATTGTAAGTTCAGCAGTTATTGGAGTTGAACCAAGAATTATGGGAATTGGTCCAGTAGAAGCATCTAATCTTGCTTTGAAAAAAGCAGGATTAAAATTAAATGATATTGACATAATTGAATTAAATGAGGCCTTCTCTGCTCAAGCACTAGCTTGTATAAGATCTTGGGGAATTAATGATGATGATCCAAGAATCAATCCCAATGGAGGAGCAATTGCGCTAGGTCACCCTCTTGGTGTTAGCGGAACTAGAATAATACAAACTGCAGCTATTGAACTACATAAACAAAATAAAAAGTATGCACTTGTTACAATGTGCATTGGTGTAGGTCAAGGTTATGCTACAATAATAGAAAAGGTCTAAAATGATTTATGAATTTAATGGATATATTCCTGTAATAGACCCCTCTTCTTACATACATAAAGAAGCTACAATAATTGGAAATGTTATTATTGGAAAAGATGTATATGTAGGTCCTGGAGCATCAATTAGAGGTGATTGGGGTAAGATTACAATTAAAAATGGATGTAATATTCAAGATAACTGCACTATTCATATCTTTCCTGGAAAAGATGTTATACTTGAAGAAAATGTACACATTGGTCATGGAGCTATTATTCATGGAAGTCATATTGGAAAGAACTCACTAATTGGCATGAATTCTGTTATTATGGATGATGCAATTATTGGTGAAGAATGTATTGTGGGTGCATTATGTTTTGTAAAGGGTGAAATGAAGATTCCTAAAAGAAAAATAGTTGTAGGTAACCCAGCTCAAATTAAAGGAGAAGTTACAGATGATATGATTAAATGGAAAAAAAAGGGAACTGAACTTTATCAAAATCTTCCAAAAGAATGTAGAGAATTAATGAAGGAATGTGATCCTCTGGTAGAATTAGAGAAAAACAGAAAAGAAAAGCAAAAAATAACTTTTCAAACTTGGAAAAAAACAAAATGAAAAATTACGAGAATTATGTTTTAGGTAGTTGGATTAAAGGAGACGGTGATTTTACTCCACTATACAATGCTGTTAACGGTGATGAAATAGGATTTGCCTCATCAAAAGGATTAGACTTTAATGAAGTAATGAACTATGCAAGGAAAACAGGTGGTTACAAATTAAGAAAAATGACATTTCAAGAAAGAGGTATTATGCTTAAAAAACTTGCTCTTCATTTACATTCAAAAAAAGATATGTTCTATCCAATTAGTTACTTGACAGGAGCTACTAAGATAGATTCATGGATAGATATAGAAGGCGGTATAGGAAATCTTTTTGCAAATGCCTCTCTTCGTAGACAATTTCCTGACTTACCTTTTCATGTTGAAGGTAATGCAGCTGGACTTTCAAAAAATGGTTCATTTATAGGACACCGTATTATGGTTCCAAAACAAGGAGTCGCCATACATATTAATGCATTCAATTTCCCTATTTGGGGCATGCTAGAAAAAATTGCTGTTAATTTAATGGCAGGAATGCCAGCAATTATTAAACCTGCAACTATAACATCATATCTTACAAATGTGATGTTTGAAGAAATTATTAATTCAAAAATATTACCGGAAGGGAGTTTACAACTTATTTGTGGTAGCGCAAGAGGAATTTTAGATGGGA
>CACHFI010000007.1 GCA_902579065.1 uncultured Bacteroidota bacterium | reverse complement strand
ATTATTGAAAATATGGCTGAGGTTGTAGATGTAAAAACAAATAAAAACAATTTGGATATTTTATTTAAATCCCCTTTGCTGCCTGAACTAAAAGTCGACCAAAGTATTTCACATAATGGAGTTTGTCTAACAGTAGCTGATATTACTAAAGAAACCTATTTGGTAAATGTTGTAAAGGAAACAATAGACAAAAGTAATTTTAGTTCATTAAAGGTAGGTGATGTGGTAAATATTGAGAGAAGCATGATGCTAAATAATAGGCTAGATGGACATATTGTTCAAGGACATGTTGATCAAATAGCAGAGTGTATTTCAATAGATGAAAATGGGGGCTCATATGTTATGACCTTTACATATGAAAAATCTAATAATGTTACTGTTGAAAAAGGATCAATTTGTGTAAACGGTATTAGTCTAACTGTTTGTAATTCACAAGAAAATAGCTTTTCAGTTGCAATCATTCCTTATACGTGGGAAAAGACAAATTTGAAAAAAATTAAAATTGGAGATACGGTTAATTTAGAATTTGATATTGTCGGAAAATATATTGCTAAACTATTGACAAAATAGTAATATGAGAAATAAAATATTATTACTAGGTTCAGGAGAATTGGGCAAGGAAGTCGTTATTGCTTTACAAAGACTAGGGCAATACGTTATTGCTGTTGATTCATATCCGGATGCTCCTGCTATGCAGGTTGCTCATGAATTTGAAGTTATAAATATGCTAGATGGAGATGCATTAGATAAAATTGTCAAAAAGCATAATCCAAATATTATTGTGCCTGAAGTTGAGAGTATACGTACTGAACGTTTTTATGATTATGAAAAGCAAGGGTTTAAGGTAGTCCCATCTGCCAAAGCAGCAAATTTTACAATGAATAGAAAAGCTATTCGAGATCTTGCTGCAATCGATTTAAAGATTAAAACGGCAAAATATAAGTATGCAACTTCGTATGAAGAATTAAGTGATGCTGTGGAATTCTGCGGTATGCCTTGTGTTGTTAAGCCGCTTATGTCAAGTTCTGGAAAAGGTCAGTCAGTAATTAAAAGCCACAATGATATTAAAGCATCATGGGAATATGCTATTGAAGGCTCGAGAGGAGATTTAATGGAGGTTATTATTGAAGAGTTTGTTGAATTTGATTATGAGATTACCTTATTAACTTTAACACAAGACAATAATGAAACGCTTTTTTGTCCTCCTATTGGACATAGGCAAGAAAGAGGAGATTATCAAGAGAGTTGGCAACCTATGCCTATGCAAGAATCTCATTTACTAGAAGCTCAAAATATGGCAAGAAAAGTTACATCTGCACTTGGTGGGTCAGGTATTTGGGGTGTTGAATTTTTCATTGCAAAAGACGGTGTTTATTTTTCAGAATTATCTCCAAGACCGCATGACACTGGTATGGTTACTTTAGCAAATACTCAGAACTACAATGAATTTGAATTACATGCTCGTGCTATTCTTGGAATTCCAGTTCCTGAAATCAGGTTGTTAAAAAATGGAGCCTCTGCAGTTATACTAGCTAATAGTGAGAAAAGTGATTTTCCTAGAATTAAAGGTGCAGACAAAGCAGCACTAATTGAAAATTCTGATTTCAAAATTTTTGGAAAACCATCCACTAGAAAGTATCGAAGAATGGCTGTTGCTTTAGCCTATGGTAATGAATCAACAGATCAATTGGTAAATAAAGCAAAAGAGGTTGCCTCCTATATATTTATTGATTGATTATTGATCTATACATTTTATAATGAGGACCTATTGAAGGAATATCAAATATCTCACCTATTATTTTAAATCCTAAAGATTTGTAGAATTCTACAGCAACTAGTCTAGCATTACACCATAAAATGTCACATTTTTTTTCTTTTAATAATACAAATGATTCCTCCATTAGTTTTGTTGCAGCAGATTTTCTTCTAAATTTTGGATGAGTTGCCATACCTCTTAAACGATATCCTTTTTTTGTTTGTAGTTCATTATCATTTTCAGGATAAAATGTCCCGATTGAAATGATGGTATTATCAATAATTGAAGCTAGATGAAATGTATCAATATCATCGTCAAGATCATAATATGTGGTTTCAATTGGAAGGTTAGGTCTTAAAACTAAATTTCTAAGGGGTCTGATATCTTTAGTAGTTACTTTTTTTACATCCATTATAATGAAAAATCGGCTATTCCGAAGTAGAATTCAAGAACTTTAATTTTAAAGATATAATCGTATTTAGCTTTTATTAGTTCAGACTGAGCTGTTTCAAATAATTGTTGGGCCTGAAAATAATTAATTGTATTTAAAGCACCATTTTCAAATCTTTCTTTTGCATACTCATAGGCTGTTTTTCTTGCTATTTCTGATTTTTTGGCTGCTTCATATGATTTCATCGCTCCTTTTGCATCATTTAATGCTTGATAAATAGTATTCTCAAGATCCATTTTTGTTTGATCAAGGAGATTTTTATTTCTTAAAACATTAAGTTTTGATTTCTTTATTCCAGCTCTAGATGACCAACCATTTATAATGGGAATATTCAGTTGCAATCCAATACTTTCTCCAGCATTTAAATCAAATTGGCTTTTCAAAGAAGTTGGCGCATCCATTATGACTCTTGAGTTATATGAGTAGAAAGCAGATGCTGAAGGTAATAATGCAGATTTTGAAATTTGTTGATCTTTAATAGCTATTTCTAAATTTGTTTCAGCAAGTTTAATATCATTTCTGTTTTTCATAGCCTCTTCTAAAATCTCTTTTGCATCCTTACTTAAAATGTCTGTTTGTGGTATTTCATAATTGTCATCTGCAATATCAAAATTGTTAGAATCCTCAAACATAAGAAGTTGGCTTAGGGATAATTTAGATAATTGATAGCTATTTTCTGCCATTATAACATTTTGCTCACTAAGAGCAAGATTAGCCTCAATTTCAAATAGATTCCCCTCAGGAATTACTCCATTATTAAATTTTTCTTTTGCATTTTTTAACTCTTCTTGAGATATTTTTAGTTGCGATTTCTGTACATCCAATTGTTCTTTATTAAAAAGTATTTGTAGGTATGAATTAGCAACAAGAAGTGAGATGTCTTCTTTCATATCTTCTAATTGATATTTTTTTGCTAGTAAATCAAGATTCGCTCTGTGTAAACGTCTAATATTTGCCAGTCCATTAAAAACATCTACTGCTACACTCATATTTATTGAGGAATTCTCAGTTGTTTGATTTTCTAATATTCCAGTAGTTATATTTTGAGTTAGACCTGTATTCCAACTATGGTTGCCATTAATGTTAAAGCTAGGAACAAAATTTCCTATTGCAGTTTTTTTATTTTCAGTTGTGTTTAATAGATCTAAAGATGAGTTTTTAATAGAAATATTTTTTTCTATCG
Source organism: uncultured Bacteroidota bacterium (assembly GCA_902579065.1). Taxonomy (GTDB): domain Bacteria; phylum Bacteroidota; class Bacteroidia; order Flavobacteriales; family BACL11. The sequence goes on along the minus strand of CACHFI010000007.1, from coordinate 39,768 downwards.
CCCTTTCAATACAATCTTTTAGAGATAATTTTTCTTGTGCAAATGATGAAAATGAGAAAAAAAATAAGAAAATTAAGATAGATTTTTTGTTTTTTATTTCTCCCATCCTTTTATTTTATTTGGTTTTGTTAAATCCCATACTTTAATTTTATCATCTTTAGAAATACCTGAAATGACTTCAACATTTATTCCATCTGCTAAACCAAGTTTAATATCTTTTCTTTCAAATTGCTGATCACCAACTTCTATTTCTACAAATGGTAACTTAGTTACAAGATCATACTGTATTACAGCTTCACTTAATGCATCAACATTTTCTTTTTTAGCAGTTATAATAGTTGCATTTGCACTGTAGCCTGCTCTTACTGTATATTCATCATCCAAAAACACTTCTCCTTCTATTTTAAATTGAACTGTACCAGCTTCTTCTGTTCCTTTAGGAGCAATAAATTTTAGTTTAGCAGGGTAAGTTTTGTTTTCAATAGCAGCAAGGTTGACCTCAAGTTCCATTTCCTTTTTTAATTTGCTAACTTCTCCTTCATCAACTTTTCCTTCAAAAATCATAATATTCAAATCAGCAATTGTAGCTATTGTTGTACCTGGGTTAAATGTATTTGCTTGTATTACCTGATCTCCTTTTTTAACTGGTATTTCAAGTATTGTTCCAGTTACAGTTGCTCTAACATTAGTGTTAGTAACACTAGATCCGTCAGAAGAACCAAGTTTAATTATTTGCAGGTCATTTTCAGAATTTTTTAAATTTTGTTCTGCTTGATTATATTGTAATTCAATATTATTATACTCTTGCTCAGAGATAATTCCTTTTGAGAATAGTTTTTTATTTCTTAGAAATTCAGTTTTAGCATTTTCTAAAACAAATCTTGCATTTTTTACTCTACCTTCAGCTCCATTTAATGCTTGTTCATCTGGAACAACTTTTATTTTTACAAGTAAATCACCTGCCCTTACTTTATCTCCCTCTTTCACTAGAATTTTATCAATAATTCCAGGGATTTGAGGTTTTATTTCAACTTCATCTTCAGGTATTACCTTTCCTGTAGCTACAATTTTTGTTTCAATTGTAGCCTTGTTGAGTTGAGTCGTTTCATATTTTGTTATATCCTTTTTATTTGATTTTATAAAGAAGGAGGTCGCAAAAATTATTCCTAATATTAAAAATACTAGACCAAGTTTCTTAAAGTTTGTCATAATTTAAATTTTTTATTCATCTCTTAATGCATCAATAGGCTTTGTACTAATTGCTTTTTCTGCAGGTATAAACCCAATTAATGTTCCTAGACCAATCATCATTAATAGTGCTGCAAAGATATAACTTAATGGCACTGTTGCATTTGTGAAAGGAACATCTTTTAAATTTTGAGTTGCCATATTTATTACATACAAAATAAAAGCACCAAGTATTATGCCAATGGTACCAGCAATTAATGTTAAAAAAACAGATTCTAAAATAATTTGTTTTCTAATATGATTAGGACTAGCCCCTATTGCACGCCTAATTCCAATTTCTTTTGTTCTTTCTTTTACCGATATTAATAAAATATTTCCAATTCCAATAACACCAGCTAATATTGTAGCTATTCCTATTATTATAGAAATAAAAGACATTCCATTTGCAAAGTTTTTAGCTCGAGTAAAGAAAGAACCTAAATTAAATGACCCTATTGCTCTATTATCATCAGGATGTACTTTATGTATTTCTTTTAACTGAATTTTTACCTTGTTTTCAACCTCAACAATATCAATATCATCATAACCAGCAATTAGTAAAAAACCAACTGCATCACCTGTATTATATAGTCTTTTAAATGTTGAAAAAGGCACATGTATATCTCCATCATCATCAAAGCTTCCACCTCCTTGGTCAAAAAATTTATGTATTCCTATTACTTTAAAATAGATGCCATTTATATTTATAAATTTTCCAATAGGATTTTCTTCATCTTTAAAAAGCTCTTTTTGTGTTCTTTCCCCGATTACACAAACTTTCCTTTCTTCTTTTATATCTAATTCATTAATGAATCTTCCTCCTTTATAGATATCCTTTTGCGAAACTACCTTTAAAATAGGATAGTCACCATATATATTATAAGTGCCAGATCTTGTTCCATTTGATATGTAAGCTCCTTGTGAACCAAAATTTCCTTTTTGAATTCTTGGAGCAATATGTTGAATTTCTGGAATTTTATTTTTTAAAGTTTCAACATCACTCAGTTTGATATTCCAATTTCTTCCAATTTTAAATCCAGAAAAAGGGATGCTTGTATTTTGGGTCCATACAAAAAGACTATTAGATGAAATTCTCTCAAATCTTTGCTCAAATCCGTTATCAACACCTTTTGCAATTCCTGATAAAACGATATACAGAAAAATCCCCCATAAAACACCAATGATAGTGATTAGTGTGCGTAGTTTATTTTGACTTATTGAGCCAAAAATCTCTTGCCAGGTATCTTTGTCGAAAACAGTATTCATTTATTTATCTCTTAGAGCAATAATTGGTTTAATTTTTGCTGCTTTTCTTGCAGGTAAATATCCTGCTAATGCTCCAAAAAAGATTAGTATTATGGTTGCCCAAATAGCATTAGAGGTTTCTATATATGGACTTGATATGAAATATTTGTCCATTAAACTGTCTCCTATGCTATTCAAAATTAGTATTGCCACTACTAAACCAGTATAACCAGAAATCATTGTTATGAAAATAGATTCTTGAAGAATCATTGCAATTATACTTCTAGGAGAGGCACCTATTGCTTTTCGTATACCAATTTCTTTTGTTCTTTCTTTTACAACAAAAACCATAATGTTGCTTATTCCAATAACACCTGCTACTAGTGTTCCTATACCAATAAATGAAATAATAATTTGTAACACTGAAGCAAATTGACGTGAGTTTTCTTGTTCCTCACCGGTATTACTAATATATATCCCTCGATTGTCTTTTGGAGAAATAATCTTTAGATTTTTTATATAAGCATCCAATTCTTTTTCTAACGTTAACGATTGCTCATAACTCATATTTTTGTCATAAACCACAATCATCTGATCTACTTCATCATTATTTGTCATTCTTTGTTCGGTTGTATATGGAACATATAAATTTCTTTCTTCTCTATCTCCACCTTCATCTTGAAAAACTCCTACTACTCTCCAGCTATTTCCATTTTCATGAATATATTTTCCAAGTGCATTTTCTTTTTGGAATAGATCTTCTTCAACTAATCTTCCAATTACAATGTGTTTTGTTTTGTTTAAAATATCTCCTTCGTGAAGATATCTTCCTTTCATAATAATTGTTTTTTCTGCTTCTTTATGACCAGGAGAAACAGCACGAACTTGATATCCATTTGCTTGTTGTTTGTAGGAAAATTGAGTATAAAAAGTATTTCTAATTACAATATCTTCAATTTTTCCTTTAAAATTTTCTTTAATTTTTTTTACATCATCATTTGTAAATTTTATTTGCCTTTTTGATTCATACCCTCTGTAAGGTATTGTGGTTGTGCTTGGATATACTCTAATTGTATTAACTTGATCATCAGTAAAGAACATTGAGAAGCTACTCTGAAGTCCATTACCTAATCCAAAGAGAATAATAAAAATTAAAATACCTAAAGCAACAGTAAAACCAGAAAGAAATGTTCTTAGCTTGTTTTTCTTTATTGTATCAAATATTTCTTTCCAGCTATCTTTATTGAAGATCATTTATTTTGTTTTCATGTCTGTCATGATAATACCATCTTTTAGTGTAATTATTCTTTTACACATATTTGCAATATCTTGCTCATGAGTTACAACAAGAATTGTTTTACCTTCATTATTGATTTGTTTAATGAGGTCCATAACTTCCTCAGAAGTTGTTGAGTCAAGTGCGCCAGTTGGTTCATCAGCTAGCAAAACTTTTGGTTGAGAAGCTAATGCTCTTGCGATTGCAATTCTTTGTTTTTGCCCTCCAGAAAGTTCGCTTGGAAGATGTTCTGCCCAATCAGCAAGACCAACTTTTTTAAGGTACTCTTGAGCAACTTTTTGTCTCTCATTTCTAGGTATTCCTTGATAGTATAAAGGCAAAGCAATATTTTCAAGAGCAGTTTTGTAATTTATTAGATTAAATGATTGGAAGACAAACCCTAAAAACTTATTCCTATACTTTGCTGCCTTTGTTTCATCCAAATCTTTAATTGGAACGTTATCGAGTTTGTATGATCCACTGTCATAATTATCAAGCATTCCAATAATATTTAATAAAGTAGATTTACCAGATCCAGATGATCCCATAATTGCAACTAATTCCCCTTCATTTATTTTTAAATCTATTCCTTTTAGAACATGTAATGAACTATTTCCAATAGGATAAGATTTATTCAAGCCCTCAATGTCAATCATAATTTAATCACCCCAAAATGTTATATTAATAATCTATTTTTCTACCCAATCTCCATGCTCTTTAATTAGATCAATTAAAGCATCTACGGCTTCTTCTTCATCAATATTTTTCATAACAATATTTTTTTCTTTGTAAAGAGTTATCTTACCAGGTCTTGTTCCAACATAACCATAATCTGCATCTGCCATCTCGCCAGGACCGTTTACAATACAGCCCATAATACCTATCTTTACGCCTTTTAAATGATCAGTTACTTTTCTGATTTTTGCAGTTGTTTCTTGCAAGTCAAAAAGGGTCCTTCCGCAGGAAGGACAAGAGATGTATTCTGTTTTTGAAATTCTGGTTCTTGTTGCCTGTAAAATGCCAAAGCCTAAAGAATTTATTTTTTGGTCCGAACTACATTTAGGAGCATAAATAAAAATACCATCGCCAAGTCCATCAAGAAGTAATGATCCTAAATCTGATGATGCTGAAATTTGTAACTGCTGCTCCGAAAGATTTTCATATCCCTTTCCAATAATTACTGGTGTTTTTATATTGTTATTTATGAGTTTAATAATAAATCTTCTAAGTTCAGCAATAGTATTTTTATTATGAGTATCTAACAATAGAACTGCACTCTTATCAGTTTTTAATTTATCAATTAAGCTAGCAGAAACATCTGAATAAGCTGTATAAATCATGTTCATTTTTTCAGATTTGTCTGATTCTTCAAGATATTCCTCAACTCTATAGCAAGGGTATCCTTTTTTATGAGTTTTCCATCTTTTATAATTATAAATAACACCTAAGGTTCCTGGAACCTCAAAATCAAGCTCATGATCTCCAACAAAAACATAGTCAGCAGCCATATCAGAAATATGCCATTTATCTAAAGGAACAGAGTAGTTATATCCTAAAGCAAAAAAAGATGCTGGAGTTATTTTCTTTTTATGTGAAAAGTCAGCTTTAATAATTGGCACATTTTTACCTCCAATATTCAAAACTGTATTGCTTTTTCTTTTTTGATATTCAAAAGGATTTAATGGATATTCATTCACTGGTTCAATAACACTATGATCCTTATAATTTTCAAAATGATTTAATAATTTATGAGCAACAGGCATTTCAAATTCAGGGGCTTCAGTTAAAGATACTCTAACTGTATCTCCTAAACCATCAGCTAATAAAGCACCAATTCCAACAGCTGATTTTATTCTTCCATCCTCACCTTCTCCTGCTTCAGTAACTCCAAGATGTAAGGGGTAATTCATGTTTTCTTTCATCATTTCATACACCAAAAGTCTGTAAGCTTGAACCATTACTCGAGTATTTGACGCCTTCATTGAAAGTATAATTTCGTGGTAATTTTCATCTCTACAAATTCTTAAAAATTCCATCGCTGATTCAACCATACCTTTAGGGGTATCTCCATATCTACTTAAAATCCTATCTGATAGAGACCCATGATTTGTACCTATTCTCATAGCAGTTTTGTGCTCTTTACATATTTTAACAAGAGGAATGAATTTCTCTCTAATTCTATCTAGCTCTTCTTGATAAGATTTGTCTGTGTACTCAATTTCTTCAAACTTTTTTTTATCGGCATAATTACCTGGATTAATTCTTACTTTTTCAACTATTTTAGCTGCAATCTCTGCTGCATTAGGAGTGAAGTGAATGTCTGCAACAATTGGTGTAGAATAACCTCTTTTTAGTAGTTCTTCTTTTATGTTTTTAAGATTTTCTGCCTCTTTTTTGCTTGGAGCTGTTATTCTAACAAGTTCACATCCAGATTTGATCATTCTTATTGATTCTTCAACTGTGGCAAGAGTATCCATAGTATTAGCAGTAGTCATAGACTGTACTCTTATGGGATTGTTTCCGCCAAAGCCAAGATTACCAACCATAACTTCTCTAGTTTGAAATCTTGAAAATGCAGTCAGACTGTTGCAATACTTCATTATATTTTAACTACTTTTTTTAGAATCTCTTCGGTATTAGTAATAACCTTAAGCATATAAACACCATCAGGCAGATAACTTAAATCAATTTTTTTCTGAAAATCACCATTGATTTTGAAAGTAATTTTTTTCAGTTGTTTCCCTAAACTATCAAGTAAAATCAGATCTGTTATTCCATTAGAAACACCTATTATTGTAAGTTGGTTTTTTGATGGATTTGGGTAGAATGCCCAAGTATCTATATCTTCTTCAACAGATGTAGTGTTGTTATTAACTTGGAACTCGTGATGAATAAATTTACCAAAATCTCCCTCAAAAATTTTAATCCAGCTTGCACCTAATTTTCTAAATCTAGCCATACCTGCTCCATCATTATTTGCCCAAAAATCAATTCCATCATCATCTGTGTCATTCATTAAAAATGTATAACATCCATCATCGAAAACTAAAGTATCTCTGTATTGGCTGTTAATTATTAAGCTTCCTCCATTTGCAGATTCATAAACCAAATTATTGTCTCTGTCAAAAATGTCCCATGATGTTTCAGATTGATTTAATCCTATACTTCCACTATTTGTTTGAAGCCAAAGAGCAAATGTGTTATCATAAGTTGGTACTGGATCAAATGTTGAATTGATATAGTTGTTATATATGTTTTCATCATTTGATTGATTAGGCTCACTAATTTCAACATAAAATTTATTATTTGTACTTAACAAATTATTCCAAATACTGTAAGGCGCATTAAGTACTAACGTGTCTTGTTGCATAAAATCTAAACTGCCATTCCACATTTGCATTTCTTTTGAAGTTGAATTATTTACCCAATATTCAATTTTCAAGCTTGATAATGTTGTTGATCCAGTGTTTCTAATTATTATCTTGGGCTTTCCACAAGTTGGATTAATTCTTGAAAACTTTACTTTGTTTGTTGGAGATATAATATCCACTACTGAAGCATCAAGATTGTGATTTGGAGCTTTATAGCTTACAAGTTGAGAGCTAACCCAATAATTTGATGTTCCTGAAGCGCTAGCAACACCATAGTCAACACTGTGAATTTGGCCTGGGGTAACTAAAGATGTTATATCATCTTCTCTTATATCAGATGCTTGGCCTGGGCACCAACCAGCCCTATCATATATCCATGTTCCACCTTGAGGATATATTGGATTTGAGCCACATTCTGTCCAAACACGCCATGTATATTCTGCAACTCCTCCGTTTAAATTTAAATAATGATCTCTTGGAATAAATTCACCTTCTTGACCGTGTCCTGTTATTACTGTTCTCAATTTATATGAAACGGCAGATGGGTCAAATAAAACATCTCTTGGTTCAAATGAGTTTTGTTGTAAAATAGAATTGTAACCTTTTGATTGAGGTCTCCATATTTGTTGAATGTTAACCACATCTCGAGGAGGTGTTCCAACAATGAAGTGAAATTTAATATCCATATCTTCTTGCCATTGTCCTCCACTAGTCATATTCATTCTTTTTAGCCCTTTTAGAATTGGTGCAAAATCAGTCACATCAAAATACCATGTCTTACCATAGGTGCCTAAATCTAAATAGGCTCCATATGGAGTAACAAATGACATAATCTGAAATGCCATTGGATATCTGTTATAGTAAGTTAATTCGCCTACATTGATTGTCCCATCAACGGTTGTTGTATCAGAAGAAATTATTGAGCCATTTGCATCATATGTGTAGCTTACAGCGTGCCAATATGTATTTGAAGAAACAATAGCAATGCTGTCATGTAATAGAGTATTGTGATTAGAATAGATTGATTTTTCTTCTACTGTATTAGGAGCGGCAAGTAATGAATCTAATACAGTAATTGTAGTGGTAGTTGAGCTATAATCTCCTTGAAAAATATTTATGTGTGGTCTAAAATTAGTAGGGCTAAAAAATTGGGAAATATGCTCTCCTCTGGTAGACTGCCAAAGAACATTGCCATTAAAAATTGCAACTTGGTTATTTGGTGAATTGTCATTAGCAGATGATCCAACCCCTTCATTTAAAGGGTAATGAGCTACTAGATTACTGTAGTCAGGGTGGGTAGCATTTATTCTAATATTCATCCAATTGTTAATTGTAATATTATCTAGTTCTTTATTGAAAATCCTTAATTCTTTAATTTTTCCATCCCAGAAGTATCCTGTTCCTTTTCCATTAGATCCTAGTTTAATTTCTTGGATATCAATTGGAGCAGTTTTATTATTTCCGCTGTGCCATAAAACTCCGTTTAAATACATTTTCATTTCTCCTGTAGAACAATTTTTAGTAAAAGCCCAATGGTTCCACTGTGAAGAAAATTCATTTTGAGAGGCTGCTTTATCAATTCTATCGTAAGAACCTGCATTATTACCACAATCCCAATAAACTCTACTATTGCTCCATGGAAAATGAATATTTAAATTTCTTGTTCCATTTGCGTCTAATCCTTCCATTATAGTACTATTATAAGGCAGTGTGTTTTCATCTCCATAAACCCAAAATGAAACTGTAATTTCATTATTTATTGAACTTAAAGGAAGATGGGGAATACTAATTGATTCGGCTTGATTTATATTAATATTATTAGCATCGTTAGAAAATAGTCCTGAACTAAATCCAGTTGAGTCTCCTAATAATGAAGTAGAATTAGTATTCACAGAGTTAGTTGTGGAAAATTCTATAATTAGATTCGATGTTGAATCCCATGCAAATGCTGTGTGAAATTGAAATCTGTTTTCTCCGTTTACTAAATTAGTATTTGAATGAAAAACTTCTGTGAATCCATTTTTGTGAGGCGTTTGGGGATTTAAAATTGTATCATTAGTAAGTTTAAATTTTATTTTTAAAAAATTTGCAACACTTGTTCCAGAGTGAAAAACTGAAATTCCATTAATAGAGTCGTTAACTAAACCTAAATTAGATAATTCATTAGCTAAATATAAAAATTGAGATTTACTAGATTTATTGTCTGTATCAATAACAAAATCAAGTTGACTTGATCCAAGGCCAACGGTTACCGTGTCCTCAGTAATAATGCTATTAATACTAGTATTTTGTTGTTGATATTGGTAATAGTTATAAACAGGCGTTATGCTGTATGGATAAAAATTACCTGAAAAGTTAGAAATTGAGTGATCAGCAGTGAAAGCTCTAATTGAATCAATTCTGCTTGAATCATGAATGTTAGTATGGCAACTATAGTCCCAAGCTCCGCAGCCAATATGATTTATGCTTCCACTTGTATTTACAACATCATCTTTACACCTCATGTTATATGACATTATAATTTTTTCATAAGTCAATGAGTTGTTCGGAAAGTTAATCATAGTATCCCTTGTGGTACTTGAATAATCAAATGTTTGAATAGTTATAGTATCTCCAATATTTTGAGCATTCGCGGAAAAAAATAGAAGTGTGGAAAGAAATAAGATGAAATTTTTTAACATTATGATATAGGGATTTTTGAGTTACAAATTTAGTTTTAATTTTCTACTTCAGATACTCCTCCAGAAACTATAAGTTTCATAATATCTCTTGAAGGGGTGTCAATAGGAGTAAGGTTTTTTTTATCAACCAAAAATACATTTCCTGAGAATGTTAGGGAATGAGGTATGTAGACCAATACCTTTCCGCTAGTTATATTTAAGCTTTCTAAGTCGTCATTTGTAATAAAGCCAAATCTTTCAATGGTCGAGTTGTCATATATTTTTACTAGAACAGCTTGATCAAAACCCTTCTTGTTTCCAAAAAATGTATTCATCAAATCTTTTACTGATGAATAGATTGTTTGTAGAAGCGGAGCCTTATCCAAAATTTTCTTAAACAAAGCATTAAATGGGGATGCAATTAATTTTGACCCAACCATTCCAATTATCGTAATTAAAGTAAAAAGAACAATAAGGCTAACAAATGTGTTTTTAATTGGTAAAATGTCGGCAATCTTATTAAGAGCATACACAACTACGAATATTGTTACACTAATTGGAACAATATATAATAGCCCTTGCAAGAAGTAATTGAGTATTTTTTTCATAGTTTTTTAAAATAAAATTAAAGATACTAATCTTATTAAAAACCTCAATAATTATACCTCTTAATTATGTGTTAATTTTTTTTTGATTTTGTTTTTTTAATAAATGAGCATTTTTTTTTTTTAATTTTTCTTGCATTTATTTCACTTTTTTACATTTTTTTACATTTTTCGTCTTTTTCTTACATTTTCTTACATTTTTATTATATTTTATTTAATCATGTTTTTTTATCTAATGTTTTTTTAAATCTTATTATTATTAAATTTGTTTGAAATTCATTTTTTATGAAAAGAATCTTTTTATGCTCTTTAATTTTATTATTTCCGATACTATCATATACACAATCTTTTAATGGGTTTGCGCTTTATAATGCACAAGGAGATAATACCACATATTTAATAGATGAAAATCTCAATATTGCACATACGTGGAATTTATCAACAGTATGTAATTATACCGTACTTTTAAAAGATAATGGAAATATTGTTAGAGGCACGAAAAATAATGTCCAAACAGGGGGTACAAATAATTCTTTAAATGGAGCTGCAAGTGGAGGACGGGTCCAAGAAATTGATCCACTTGGAAATATAGTTATGGATTTTATTTACTCTAGCCCAGACTATTTATCACATCATGATATTTGCTTAATTGGTGATAATGTTTTGTTAACTGCATGGGAGGTGAAGACAGCTGCAGAAATTAATGCCCTTGGAGGTACAGCAACATCAGATAAATGGCCAACTCATTTAATTGAAGTGGCTAATGACGGAAATGGCGGAGGACAAATAGTTTGGGAATGGCATATATGGGATCATTTAATTCAAGATACAGATCCTACAAAACCTAATTATGGTGTTATAGCTGACAATCCTCAATTAATAGATATAAATATGATTTCTGCTGGTGGTTCAGGTGGCGGTGGTGGTCCAGGTGGTGGAGGTGGTGATTGGTTTCATGTTAATGGGGTTGATTACAATGAAGATTTAGATCAAATAACTTTTTCATCAAGATTTGCTAGCGAAATCTATATTATTGATCACTCAACTACAACTGCTGAAGCGGCATCACATAGTGGAGGTAATTCTGGTATGGGTGGTGATATTCTATATAGGTGGGGTAACCCATCAAATTATAATATGCCTGGAAGTCAAATAATTCCAAATGCAGTTCATGATGTTAGATGGATTAAAGATGATGGTAGGCCTAATGGAGGTTTTTTACAAATTTTCAATAATTCTGGAGCTTCTTCCAATCAATCAACTGTTGATGGTATTGATGCCCCAATTGACCCTATGAATCCATATAATTATTACAGAGCTAATGGTCAGCCATTTGATCCTTCATCATATAGTACTAGATATATATGCGCCTATTCTGCGCCAGGTCAATCAGCTTCTGATAGAATGTCCAATGGAAATATTTTTGTTAATGCATCAGGTGGTCAAGGAGGAGCAGGTGTAATGTATGAAGTAGATCAAAATGGCACAATTATTTGGGGACCATATAATGCCGATAGTCAAAAAGCATTTAGGTATGAATGTGAACACCCAGGAATTATTGCTTTGCAACCTTACATGAATTCTACAGCTACAACTTCTTGTTTTTCTACTTCTATTGACAATAATTTATTAGAGGAAATTTTAATTTTCCCTAATCCAACTAGTGGCATAATAAATTTAGAATTACCAATTAAAAACAATTTAATCTCAATTAAAGTTCATAATAATTTAGGTAGAGAAGTATTATCTTTAGACAATACAATCAATTTATCAAGTATTGATATTTCAAAATTTAATAATGGAATTTATCATTTTAGTATTTTTGAAAATGATAAAAAATTGCATTCATATAAATTTTCTTTAATTAAATAAATGAAAAAAAATATTTTAATCTTATTAGTTGTTTTTAGTCTACCTGTAAATTTACTTTCTCAAAATTTCTATGATGTTGATTATTTAAGAGAAATCAAATTGTACTTTAATCAACCAAATTGGGATCATTTGTTAGATAGTCTATATTTAGACGGTCTTAAAGAAAGATTATTAGCAAGTGTTGAAATAGATGGAACAATGTATGATAGTGTTGGGATTAGATATAAAGGTTTTAGTTCAGTTTCAATTAATACTATTAAAAATCCGTTTAATATTAAATTGGACTATGTTGACAATAATCAAAATCATGAAGGTTTTGAAAAAATTAAATTATCTAATGTTATCAAGGATCCCTCTTTTTTAAGAGAAGTTTTGTCGTATGAGATAGCTCGTAATTATTTACCAAGCCCAAGAGCTAACTACGCTAATGTATATGTGAATGATACTTTGTGGGGTTTATATGTAAATGTTGAGGCAATAAATGATAAATACACTAATAAGCATTATGCTACAGTTAACTCTCCATTAATTAAATGCAACCCATTAAATCTTGACATGACACCCGGAGGTGAAAATTCTAATTTAAGTGACACTCATGGAAATGATAGTTCTTTCTATTATAATTATTATGATTTAAAATCAAATGCTGGGTGGGCGGATTTATACACTTTAATTGATAATTTGAATAACAATGTTTCTGCTGTAGATAATTATTTAAATGTTGATAGAACTCTATGGATGCATGCATTTAATTATGCACTAATAAATTTTGATTCTTATGTTGGATATGGTCAAAACTATTATTTATATAAAGGACTTTCAAATCAGTTTCAACCAATTTTATGGGATTTAAATATGTCATTTGGTGGCTTCAGGTTAACTGATGCAACTCAATCATTTTTTAATGGTTTTGATATTAATCAAGCTCAAACTATGGATCCCCTAAATTTTATTAATAATAGTTTTTTATCTCCACGACCTCTTATTACACAGTTGCTAAATAATCCTAGACATAAAAAAATGTATTTAGCACATATGCGAACAATTATTGAAGAGCATTTTTCAAATCAAGATTATTCAGTTCGAGCTCAATTTTTACAAAATCTAATCTCTAATGATGTTCAAAATGATGTCAATAAATTTTATTCTTTTAATGATTTTCAAAATAACTTAAATAATCAAGTTACAATTCCAAGTTCTATTTGCCCTGGTATTACTCAACTAATGGATGCTAGAACTACATATCTAACAAATTATTGGGCCGGCTTTACTCAGCCAACTATTTCTAATATTCAATCTATTCCAAATTCAAATCAATTTTTTGGAGATGACTTAACAATAACTGCACAAATTCAAAATGCAAGCTATGCTATGCTTGCTTATAGATATGGTGAAAATATGCCATTTAGTACTGTAGAGATGTATGATGATGGGAATCACAATGACGGAAATGCAAATGATGGGATATACGGTGTAATTATTAATAATTGTAGTAATTCCATTGATTATTATTTATATGCTGAAAGTGCTGATGAAGGAGTTTTTTCACCTAAAAGAGCTGCATATGAATTTTATAATCTAAAAACAAAAGTGCCTCAATCAAGTTTAGTCATCAATGAAGTTATGGCAAATAATCAAACAACAGTCATGGATGAAACTGGAGATTATGATGACTGGATAGAGCTTTACAATAATTCAAATACTCCTATATCAACAAATGGATTGTTATTTTCGGATAATCCTTTGAATCTAGATAAATGGGATTTACCAAATATTGTAATTAATCCAAATTCTTATTTTATTATCTGGGCTGATGAAGATGGGAATACTGGAGACAATCATGCCAATTTTAGACTGTCTAATTTAGGTGAGCAATTAATTTTATCTAATAGTGATTCAACTATTGTTGATGCTGAATTTATTTATCCTCAGCTTGATGATGTCGCATATGGAAGATATCCAAATGGGATTGGAAGTTTTACTATGTTAACTCCAACATTTAATGCAAATAATTCACCTTCAAGTACTGATTATAGTTTAGATTTAAATGATATTAAAATTTATCCAAATCCTTTTCAAGAATTTATAATAATTGAATCGTTAGAAGATTTTTATATAACTAACGCTATTGGACAAACCATATATATTTCAAATAATAATAACGCTCATATTAATACTATTGAATGGGAAAATGGATTATATATTTTACATTCTCCAGAATTAAATAATACGGTAAAGCTTATTAAAATGAAATAATGCAGATTATAAGAAATTATCTCTCCTTATTTTTCTTGTTTTTTTTATTTGACGCTTACTCTCAAACAATTGAAAACTTTAGCGAACAAGACGGTCTTTCAAGTAATTATGTGGAGTGTGTTGCAGTTGATATTAATAATAATATTTGGTTTGGGACAGCAAATGGAATATCAATCTTTGATGGGAACTCATGGACAGTAATCAATCAAAGTACTCACCCAAATTTACTTTCAAATAATATTAAAACAATAACTGCAGCTTCAAATGGAGATATATGGGTGGGGACTGATTTTGGTGCTAATAAATTAAACTCAGGAATTATTGGGTCTTCATGGGAGTCATTTACAACTGCCAATGGATTGGCAAATAACAAAGTAGTTAGTATTGATGAAGAACCAAATGGTAATATTTGGTTATCACACTCGTCATTTTCGGCTGGTGTAAGTGTATATGATGGAGTAAATTGGAATTCATATAATTCTCCAGATTTACCAGTTAGTGGGGTATGTGCAACTGCATTTGATTCAAATGGAAATGCATGGTTTGCCTCTCCATTAGATGGTCTTGCCCATTATGATGGATCAACTTTTTCTCACTATAACACAAGTCATGGATTATTGAGTAATTATAGTACTGCAATATGTATTGATAATAATGATAATATTTGGCTTGGTTCAGGAGCTGGAATGACTGTAATTAATAATTCTTTAAGTCAATTTAATTATCATACAATTATGTATTCTTTACCCCCTCCGGACACATTAAATCCAGTTGTTGAAATTGCAAAAGATGGCTGGGGTAGAATTTGGACAACTATTTATGTGGGGTATTTAGCAGAAGGTGGGGTAGCCTTTTATAATGGGTCACAGTGGACTGATTTTGACCATAGTGATGGCTTAGCAGGTCCTAACGTTAAAGGTTTAGCAATAGACAATCAAAATAATGTGTGGGTAGCCACAACAACTGGAGTTTCTAAAATAACACCTATTGCTAGTGGGGCTAATACATTTAATGATATAATCACAATTTTTCCTAATCCAGCAAATGAATTGTTTCATATTAATGGAAACTATGATAATATATATATATATGATAATTTAGGTAGAACTTACATTTCTGTAAAGAATGAAAATAATACATTTGATATAAGTAACTTATCACCAGGTATTTATTATGTTCAAATTATAGACAAAGAATACACTTATATCCGTAGTTTAATTGTTCAATAATTTTCTCTATTTGTTTGTTGAAAAGTATTATTAAGTGACTTAGTGTCAGTCTAGTTACTTTGTAATTTTGAATAAAAAAACATGACTAGAGTCCTTTCAATATTTTTGAGTTTATTAGTATTTAGTTCTTGTATTACCCCTAAAGTATATAATGAACTTTTAGAAAAGCATGAAATAGCCAAAAAAAATCTTACTAAAAATGAAAAGCTTATTCTTGATCTAAGAGAAAAAATTGATGCATACGAGAGAAATATAAATAACTTAACATCATCAGTTGATCAGCTTAGACAAGATTCAACAAGTCTAAGTAATGATTTGGTTGCTTGTCAAAAAAAGTATGATGAGCTTTCAACCACCTATGACTTACTTACTTCAAAAAGCAGTAGGTATATGGCAGAAAAAGCAAAGGAAACAAAAGAGCTTTTGGGACAACTTGAAAAAGCACAGGCTGAACTTTTTGCAAAGGAAGATGAGTTGAAAAAAGCTTCTGCTATTTTGGAAGATAAGGAAAGAAAGCTTAGTGATTCACAAGACGAATTAGAACTTAGATCATTAAGAGTTGCAGAACTTGAAGCGATTATTAATCGTAAAGATTCTATGGTGACAGCTTTAAAACAAAAGATTTCAAAAGCTTTAATTGGTTTAGAAGGAGATGGTCTTACTATTGTTCAAAGAAATGGTAAGGTTTATATATCACTTGAAGAAGATTTGTTATTTGCATCTGGAAAATATGAAATAAATCAATCAGGTAAACAAGCATTGGATAAACTTTCAGATGTTTTATCATATCAGAAAGGCTTAGAGATTTTAGTAGAAGGTCATACAGACAGTATACCTTTAAGTGGTAGAGGTTTGGTAAAAGATAATTGGGATTTGAGTGTGATGCGAGCAACATCAGTTGTTAAACGTTTAACATCTAATCCAAATTTAGATCCCACTCAATTAATTGCTGCAGGTAGAAGTGAATTTGTGCCTATCATGTCAAATTCATCATCAGATGGTAGAAGTAAAAATCGAAGAATCGAGATGATTCTATCACCTAATTTAGATGATTTATTTAAGCTTCTCGAGGAGTAAACGATGAAAGAAAAAATCCTAATAACAGGATATAACGGTTCACTAGCTAAACGTTTGGTTCATTTTCTTAATGATAACTATTCACTAGTTTTTTTAAGTTCTAGCAAAAAATCTGTAAATAATAAAGATGTTTTTTATTGGAACATTGAAGAGGGTTATATTGATGAATCTGCATTAATTGGATGTCAACATGTTATACATCTCAGTGGCTATAATATTATTAATAGGTGGTCAAAAAAAAACATACATAAGATGCGTACAAGTAGGGTTGATGCCTCAAACCTATTATTTGAAAAATGCAAATCTTTAAATAAAAATATTAAAACATTTGTTAGTGCATCTGCTATGGGTTATTATGGGTTAGGTGTGGAAAAAGATGTAGATGAAAACCATCCTCCAGGAAATGATTGGTTAGCAAAATTAGTGGTAGACTGGGAATCGGCATCAAATCAGTTTGTAAAACTTGGAGCGCGTGTTGTAAACTTAAGAATTTCATTAATGATGGATTTAAATTCTGGATTTTTAAAGGTTACATTGTTTCCTTTAAAATTCGGTATTACTTCTGTATTTATTCCAAGCAATTTGTCTTACTCTTGGATACATATAGATGACTTATCACGTTTTATTAAGTATTCAATAGAAACTCCAAGTGTTTCAGGACCGTATAATATGGCATCACCTAAAAAACAAACTCAATATGAGCTTATAAGAGAAATAAGACAATGTATTTTTAAGTACGCTATAATTTTCCCTGTACCTATATTTTTAGTTAAAGTTTTTTTAGGGGGAAGAAGTCAATTGGTTAAAGGAGGTTTACATTTAAAAGTTGATAAATTATTAAATTCGGGATTTAAACATAGCTACACAACTATATCAAGTTTTTTATTAAATAAATAATATTCATTATGAAAAATTGGATACTCGTATTAATAGCTCTCGCCATAGTGTTTATCGGTGTTGCTACAAAAAAATTATTTTTTCTTTTATTTATTGCGATATTACCATTGTTCTGGAACTACAAAAAGTAAAACATGATAAGGTTATATTTAATTGGACTTTGTATTTTATTAATTGCTATTGTAGCTAATTTAGTAGTTGGAAAATTTGGATTAAGCACATGGTATGATTTTGGCCCTGAATTATTTAAGAGAGGATTTCCTGTGATGAAGGAGGTTGGTTTGTTAAATTGCTTATGGCTATTTGTATTTTATCCTCTTGTCTTAAGTACTGGATACATACTTGGAAATAAAATCTATTATTTATTTTGAATCTAGATTTGTTTCGGTGAGCTGATAAATTTTTAAAATTATCAAACCAAAGACTACTCCGCTAATTAGAAGAATTACGCTTGACAAATCTCTTACACCAAATGATAATCGCAATAAAATAGTTGAAATTATAAAACCAGTATTTCTAATTATTTGAGCATATCTTTCTGTGTATCCAAAAGAAATAAGAAGAATAAATACATCAACTAAAATTAGAATAGTAAAAAAGTCAATAAAGAAAATAGAATTAATATTTTGAGTGAAATACTCATTTATGAATAATTTTTGCGACCAGCTAATTAGATTTGAAAAGCATAGAATTATTAAAATGGGTACTAAAACAATACTTAATGCTTTTTTATATGCTATAAATTTTGACAAATCTTTCGTGTCTTTTCTTTTAGGAATAATTTTAATTGTTTTTTTAAATAGAAAAATTAAATAATATATAATTAGTATTCCAAGAAGGTTATAAATTAAATTAAGACTTTCAGTGTTAAAAATTCCTGATTCAGTATTTAAGTTTGGAATATCTTCAAATACTTTCCTTATCATAATTAGAGATATGATTTCATATTCTTTTCGAATTGAGGTTGTAAATGATCGAGGTAGATAATAAATAAGTAAAAAAACCTCATAAATAAGAATAAAGGAAAAGGGGGTGTAAAGCGCTGATATTGGATTTGTAAATAAATTATCTAGCTTACTTAGATAATCTAACTCGTAATTTATGTTTAAATAGATTAACAATAAATGCGCAATAAATCCTGTAACAGCTAAAAAAAGAATAGCTGTTTCAAATAACTTTAAATTCTTTTCAGAGAATAAAAGTTTATGACATTTATCAATTAATTTGATCAAGATTTTTGTTGATCTAAAAGATCTATTTTTTTTGAAATTTCATAAGCCTCTTGTTCAAGCTTATCACTTTCAGTTCTATTAGTTTTTGAAAGAATAAAAGCTTCTTCTTTTAATTTTTTGTATTGATCGAGGAGTTTTTCTCTTCCTGTCTTTTTTTTGAATAATCCAAACATTATTTTTTATTTTTTATTTCAGGATCGTTTTGCATTTTTCTTTTTTGTGAATTATGCCCCCAATTTATCATATATATTAGACCAGCTACATATAGGATAAAAATTACAGCACCAATAATAAACATTGAAGGAGATAGCATAATTAATCGTTTTTGTTATAAAAATTACTTCTTCTTTGTCTTATTGCAATTGCAAATAGAAGAATTGTTGCAGGCCAATGAGCTGAATATTGAGCAGATTCAAAATCACCACTAAGACCCAAGAAAATAGAATACATCATTGCAATGAAAGCAATGATAATCGGATAATAAACTATTAAAAATTCTTTGTAGTTTTTCATAAATAAGTATATTTTGTTTATACAAATATATAACTTTTTATTTTAAAAGCTATGCAAAAAAACCCGTTCTAGAGATAAATTAGTTATAATTTTTATAGATTTGAAATAAAAAATGAATTTTTCAGATCCTGTTCATATCTTATTTTTAATAATAATTGGAATAATTTATTACCAAATAAGAAAACCAAAAAAATAAAAAACTAAATGATTTTAAAAAGCGGTGAGGAAGGGATTCGAACCCCCGAAACAGTTTCCTGTTTACACGCTTTCCAAGCGTGCGCCTTAAGCCACTCGGCCACCTCACCAAAAAAATAGTTTGCGAATTTAAAAATTAAATTTAATTACAATTTAAAAAGCTTGTAGGCATTTGATGTTGTTGTTTCAGAAATTATTTCTTTACTAACACCATAAAGTTCAGAGAGTTTTTCTGCTACTTTTGTTATGTATTTACTCTCATTTCTTTTTCCTCTAAATGGGGTAGGCGCAAGGTATGGCGAATCAGTTTCTAAAAGTAAATGATCTAAATCTATTTGATTTATAAATTTATCAATACCTCCATTTTTAAATGTGACCACACCCCCAATTCCTAAATAAAAATTTCCAAGAGCTATTATTCTTTCAGCCTCTTTTAAATCTCCTGAAAAACAATGAAAAACACCTGATAAGTTATTGTCATTAAATTTTTCAACTATTTTAATAGCTTCTTCAAATGAATTTCTAGTATGGATAACAATTGGTAGATTAAATTCTTTTGCATAATTAATTTGTGTTTCGAAAGCAAACTTTTGGCACTTAAGATTGGATTGATCCCAATATAAATCAATACCTATTTCTCCAACAGCAATAAAATTATGTGAAGACAACATTTTTTTTACATGTAGCAACTCAAACTCTATATTTTCTTTTTTTACACTGCATGGGTGTAGTCCCATCATAGGATAACAATTTTCGGGATACATTTGAGCCAAAGTCAACATTTGTTCTGTTGAATTAGAATCAATATTTGGTAATAGCATTTTTTGAACCCCACTTTCAATAGAGTTTTGAATCACTTCTTTTATATCAGAATCAAATTCAGAGGCAAAAAGATGAGTATGTGTATCTACTAATTGCATTATGCAATATTACTTAATTTCTTTAGTTTTACACTTGTGTCAGATTCACTTAAAGTTTTAATTGTAAGATTTAGTTCCATTGGAGATATTGTTTTGACCTCTCCAATTGTAAGAGCTTTAAAAAAACAAAAAAATGCACAAATTCATTTTTTGACCAAGTCTCAATACTCTTCAATTGTAGTCAACAATTTATATATTGACAAAGTAATAACAATTCACAAGTCATTAAATGAGATTAAGGAAGATTTGATAAAAGAAAATTATGATTTTGTTATTGATCTACATAACAACATAAGATCTCACGGCTTAAGGTTTTTAAATGTACCTATAAAAAGATATTCAAAATCAAATTTCAAGAAGTTAATATATATGTATACTGGAAAGAACTTTTTAAATAATGAGCATGTTGTTGATAGATATTTTAAGGCAACTTCTTTTCTAGATTTAAATAATGATGGTAAGGGATTAGATTTTTTTATTGATAAAAAAGATGAGGTTGATTTTGATATAAATCAAAAATTTATAAGTTGGTGTATAGGTGCTTCAAAAGAACAAAAAAAATTAGCAGTTGATCAAATTTGTTATGTTGCTAATAAATTAAATCTTCCAATAGTTTTATTGGGTGGTATGGAGGAATTTAACAAAGCTAATCAGATAATTAATCAATGTTCTCAAAATAAGATATATAATTTTTGTGGTAACATCTCTATTAATCAATCAGGATATTTAATTAAGCATAGTCAATTTTTGCTATCTAATGATACAGGACTTATGCATATTGGCGCAGCTCTAAACAAAAAAATAATTTCATTTTGGGGTTGTACAAAACCAGACTTAGGTTTTTATCCATATACAAAAAAGTCTAATTCTTTAATGATTATTTCAGAACTATCAAAAAGACAATGTTCTAAACATGGTTCATCCTGTAGATTTACTTCTGATGGTTGTGTCAAAAAAATAAATCCAAAAGAAATTTTGGAAAAGATTACTCAATTTATTTCTTAAATAGAGCTTTAAGCTCAGTAGCATCATCTGCTTTCATTTTACCCCCAAGTATTAAAGAAAGTTGTCTTCTTCTTAATGCTCCATCAAACCTAATTTTTTCAAGTTCTGTTTCTGGAATTACTTCGGGTACTTTTACAGGTTTACCTAACTTACTTACTGCTACAAAAGTGTAGATGGCTTCATTGCATTTTGTTTTCTCTCCTGATAATGTGTCTTCCGCCCAAACATCAAGAAAAATTTCCATAGAAGAATTAAATGATCTAGAGATATTTGCTTCGATAGTAACAACACTTCCTCTAGGTATAGGGTTGTTAAAACTTACATTATTAACAGATGCTGTGACAGAAGTTCTGTTTGAATGTCTTTGTGCGGCTACTGCTGCAATTGTGTCCATCCAATATAATAGTCTGCCCCCCATTAAATTATCTAAATTATTAGTGTCGTTTGGAAGTACAATTTCTGTTAAAATTGCACGTGAATCTCTTGGGAATTTACTTTTCATAATTAAAGTGTAAGTATCCAGGCTTTTGGATTTTCTTTTCTAATTTTTGCGAGAGATACAAGTGCCTCTTCTTTCGAAGCAAATTCATCATAACTTACTCGCATAATATTTTGATTTCTAATAATGGTAGAATTATAATTCCAACTATTAAGTCTTGATTGAAGTTTATTAGCATTCTCTTCAACGCTAAATGCTCCAGCTATAATGTAATATTGTTTTTTTATAATTGGTTTTTCCTCAACTATCATAGTTGTTTTATTATCTTCTTTTTTTATTTCTTCAATAATTGTTTTAGTTGTAACAACATTTTCTTTTTTAGCTTCAAAAATTGTTAATGGGTTCAGCTCAGCAATTTGATGATATACTTTGTTTACTGCCTTTTCCTGTGTTATGCTCAATAAAGAAATTCCAAGTAAAGGAATTAAAATAGCTGCCGCCTTTAGCATTCTCTTAACATTAAAGTTGTTTTTAGATTTAATGATTTTTAAAGACTCTTCAATGATTTCAGATTGTTCTCTTGTTATTTTGTTATATGTCAAATCATTAAATCCAAATGAGTTTGAATTATAGTTTGTGCTTAAGTCTTGATTAAAGATAATTTTGTTATCATCATTTAAAGTGAATAAACCAATTTCATCGAATCTTAGTGATTTGAATCTATTTAGCTTTTCTAAACAATTATTAACAAAAATTTCAACTTCTTTACTTGCTTCTTCAAGACTTATATTATTGGACTTTGAAATATGATTAATTAAAAGACCATCATTTTCTTTTAATTGTGAGTTGAATAAAATTGATTTATTTGGAGGTGATAAAATTCCAGTCACCTGATCAAGTTTAGCTGATGTTTTATTGCAAACGAAACCTCCAAAATTTGCTACTATCACACAATCATGGGTGTAAAGTAATTCTGCAATATAATTAGTAACCGTTTTATTCATAAGACAAAAATAACATAATTATCATTATCTTTACAATATGAAAAAAATCATTATCTCTCTATTTATATTTTGCATTAATCTTCAATTATTTGCACAAACAAATATTTATCTTAAATCTAAAACTATTGATTATTCTAAAGAGCAAAAGCTTGATTTATCTTTAGATGATAATTATTGTTTAATTGTTTTTGATATAATCCCAAATAATCAAAAAAAACAAGATTTAGAATTGTTAGGAATTCAATTTTTAGAATACTTGCCTAGAAATACATTTCTTATAAATCTTCCTAAAAGTTTTGATACAAATACATTAAATAGTTATGGTGTCTTAAGTGTTATTAATGTACTTCCAGAATATAAACTAGATCCAAAGATTCAAAACAATAAATTGCCAAGTTGGGCTTTTCAAAATAATAAATTATCTATAAAAATTATCCTTTATAATGATGTTAATATAGATAAAGTGCAGGAAAATTTCAATGTTCTTGGTTATGATTTCAGTATAAAAGATGTAAAAAATTCATCATTTATTTTATCAATAAATAAAGATGATTTAATTGACATTTCTTTAATTAATCAAGTTTGGTATATTGAACCTATTGATCCTCCATCTGTTCCGGAAAATAAAACGGCTAGAACATTACATCGATCAAATGCTATTAATACAAATATCAATGGCGGAAAAAAATACAACGGAGAAGGTATAAATATAATGATGCAAGATGATGGATTAGTTGGTCCTCATATTGATAGACAAGGAAGAGTAGATCAATCTTACTGTAATGGGTGTAGTTCTAACATCAACAATGATCACGGGGATCATGTCTCTGGAACAATTATGGGTGCCGGCAATTTAGATCCAACTACAGCAGGAATGGCAGATGGTTCTTTTTTATATGTTTTCGGAAGTAGTAATAATAATTATGACGATGTTCCAATGTTATATCAAAATCAAGATGTTATTATTACTTCAAAATCATACAGTAATGGATGTAATGCTGGCTATACATCTTTAGCAAAAGATCTTGATGAACAGATAAGATTATATCCTTCTTTGACACATGTTTTTTCAGCTGGAAATGATGGTAATTCTGATTGCGGATATGGAGCTGGAGCAGGTTGGGGAAATGTAACTGGTGGGCATAAACAAGCAAAAAATGTAATTGCTGTAGCTAACCTCACTCAGATAAGTAATTTAGCTGGTTCATCAAGTAGAGGGCCCGCAGCAGATGGAAGAATCAAGCCTGATGTTGGTGCAAAGGGTACATCTGTAAACTCAACACTGCCTAATAATACATATGATAGTTTTACTGGTACATCTATGGCTTGCCCTGGAGTTGCTGGATGTATGGCTCAATTATATCAAGCTTATAAAGAACTTAATGGAGGATCAAATCCTTCTTCTGCATTAATGAAGTGTGTGGTGTTAAACTCTGCTGATGATTTAGGTAATCCAGGACCTGATTTTAAACATGGATGGGGAGAGATTAATGTATTAAGAGGTTTGACTATTTTGGAAAATAATAATTACGAATCAGGTGCAATTTCACAGGGAAATGATGAAGATCATATCATTAATGTACCAGCAGGAACAAAAGAAATTAAAGTTATGGTTTATTGGCACGATAAAGAGGCAAGTACAAACGCAAGCATCGCTTTAGTTAATGATTTAGACATCACACTAACATCTCCAAGTGGAACTATTATATACCCATGGGTGTTAGATCCTACACCAAACTCTAGTATTTTAAACACCCCTGCTATTCAAGGTGTTGATGATCTCAATAATATGGAACAAGTTACAATTAAAAATCCTGCTGCTGGAGCATATACTTTGACAATTAATGGAACAGCCGTTCCTTATGGACCGCAGCAGTACTTTATGACATATGAAATTAAATCAAATGAGATTAATTTGACATATCCAATTGGAGGAGAAGGATTAGTGCCAGGAGAATTTGAATTAATTAGATGGGACGCTCCAGAAGATAATAATCCTTTTGTTTTGGAGTATACTTTAGACAATGGTTTGAATTGGAACATAATAACAAATAATGCTGGAGTAAATTCTAATTTTTATAATTGGAATATTCCAAGTGCTGTTAATGGAGTTACTGTATCAACTGATTTAGCTCGAGTTAGAATTAGTAGAAATGGTATTTCTGATGAAAGTGATGCTAATTTTACAATAATAGATGTGCCTGATGTTTCAGTTAATTGGATTTGTCCTGATTCAATATATGTTCTATGGAATACTGTTTCAGGTGCAACTGAATATGAGGTAAGTATGTTGGGTCAAAAATATATGGATTCTATGACCACTGTTGTTTCAAATGGTAATCCTACTCAATCTGCACTAATACTTAATCCAAATCCAAATATTTTAGATTCATGGTTTTCTGTTTGTGCAAAGAAAAATGATGGAAAAGGTAGGAGAGATATAGCAGTAAATGCACAACCTATTAATTCTAGTTGTGCTGCTCCACCAGTTGCTGATTTTATTGTGAATGATCCAATTTCATGTTCAGGAGAAGTTAGTTTTGAAGATAATAGTTATGGTCAACCAAGTAACTGGTTGTGGGATTTTGGTGATGGAAATATATCAACTTTAGAAAATCCTGTTCACACCTACCTTAGTGAAGGTGTTTTTGATGTATCATTATTTGTTTCTAATTCCTTGGGTCAAGATTCAATTCTCATAACATCGGTAGTATTAGTTGATTTTGCTGATCCTCCTATTACGTTTAACGACACATCTTATGTTTCTCCAGCATCATTTACATTAACATCATTAAGTAACACTGTTAACTGGTATGCAGATACACTTGGAAGTCCTTCCTTGGGAAGTGGATCAACATTTATTACCCCAACAATTTCTGTGAATACAACATATTACGCTCAAGAATCAGGTGGTCCAATTGTGAGTGGTGGACCAATTAATAATAATATAGGAGGAGGTAGTTTTTATAACAATGATAGACACATTTATATAGATTGTTTTAAAGCAAGTAAATTAATTTCAGCTGATGTTTATGCTGGAACTAGTCATAATGTAACTTTTGAATTAAGAGATAATAATAGTCAGATTCTTGATGATAAAACTATTTTCTTACAAGTAGGATTAAATACACTTCAGTTAGATTTTGATTTACCCGTAATGAATGATTTAGAGCTGGGAGTTAGTTCAACAGGAACGGATTTATTTAGAAATAATTCCGGGGCATCATATCCTTATCCACTTGGAAATATTGCCAGTATAACAGGTCATAATTCTCCTTATCCCGGTGATACTAATTATCATTATTTCTTTTATAATTTACAAGTTCAAGAAACATGTTTGTCTAATTTTTCTCTTGCACACGCTGTTTTTATTGCTCCCTCTAGCCAAAATGAGTTAAATGAAAATCATGTTTTAATTTATCCAAATCCTGCGAAAGACAAAATTTTCATTCAATCAGATCATCATATAAAAAGTGTTGAGATTTTTGATGTTAGTGGAAAAATATGTTTTTATAAATCACAAAATTTTATTGATCCATCAATAAACATAAGTGAGCTATCTAAAGGTATATATACTATTAAAGTAATAAATGATAAAACCTCATTTCAGTCAAAACTTTTTGTGAATTAAATTATAGTTCATTACTGAAATTCTGTAAAAGAAATTCAATGTCTTCTTTATTATCAATAGATACAGAATTGTAATTGGTTTTTATAATTTTAATTTTATAATTATTGTCTAACCATCTTAATTGTTCCAATTTGTAAATTAACTCGTTAGCAGTTGGAGGCAAGCTACAAATTTCATTAAGAATATTGGGTTTGAATGCATAAATCCCATAATGTTTGAATGCTGAAGTTATATCTGTATTTGACTTCCTATAAAATCTTTCTGCTAACATATTTGAGTTAAATTCAACTTTGACAATATTAATATTATCTATTAAGTCTAAATCAGTAATTGGTTTTGCTACAGATACTATCTCATCATTTTCTAATTGGAATTTATTGATTAGATCATCAATAATTTTTGGATTTATTATAGGCTCGTCTCCTTGTACATTAATAACTAAATCATATTTTTCTTTAAGCGATTGTAATGCTTCATTACATCTGTCTGTTCCAGAAATATGTTTATTACTTGTAAAGATAAATTCACAATCAAATGATTTTACATGTTCTGCAATTTTATAACTATCAGTTGCAACAACTATATCTAATTTACTTTTGCATTTCTTTATTCTGTTATAAACTCGATGGATTAAACTTATCCCTTGAATTTTAATTAATGGTTTTTCAGGAAGTCTTGTGGATTCAAGTCGAGCAGGGATAATAACAATTGTTTTCATTTAAATCTTAAGACTTAGTTGTAATGCAATTGTTCTTTGAGGTTGCATGTCTGCAGGTCTACTCATATATTCTCTGTTAAAAAGATTGTTTACTATTAAACTTAATTTTGAGTTTCTGTCCATATGAAATCCTAATCTTAGGTCAAAAATAATATCTCCATTTTTAAATTTTTCTCGTGCTTCATTAATACCTGGAATTAATTCTTGATTTAACCATTCGTCTGTAAAAACTTTATCAATGTTTTCCATAAAATCATTATACCTAATGCTTGATCCGAATATATATTTATTAAAATATGTAATTTCAGCATCAATTTTTGCAATATGCTGATATCGATACTTTAAAATAGATGGATCTGAACTTGAATTATTATATGTTAATTCTGGTCCAATTAATTCTCCATTAATTGAAACTTGGCCTATACTTTCTGTATAAACCTTGTCAGGTTCAAGGGGAATTGGATTCATGTATGTATATCCTCCAATTAAATTAATTTTTAAATTTTGATTTATTTTTCCTACACCATTAACACTTAGTTCTAAACCACTTATTTCTGTCTTTCCAATATTAACTGACTTAAATCCTAAACCATAAAGAGGCATTGTTAATGGATCACCCCACTGTCCAAAAGTAAACTCCATCATGTCATTATATCTCATTACAAATGCCGCAATATCGATTGAGCCAAGCCAATTATTTATTTTTATATTTTGTTTTATTCCTAACTCAGCACTCCAACCAGTTTCAGGTTTTAATTCAGGATTTGAATAAATCTCTATACCAGCAGCATTAGTTGAAACAAATAATTCGGCCATTGACGGAAAACGATATCCTTGCCCCCATGAAGAACGAATAAATGTTGATTCTCCTAATTGATAGTTGAGTCCTGCTCTAAAAACAGGACTACCCACTGCAAAATGGTCAAGAGAATCGCCATCAATTACATGCTTTGTTTCAGAATTTAAACTAAAGTATTCATATCTTCCACCTGCTGAAATATTAAGATTCCCAATTTTCTTATCTATTTGACCGTAAAGAGCATGATTTCTTCTGTAATTATTGCCTTGAAATTGTTTTGATTTTGCAAAAATTATTTCATTTGTTATACCACTGGTAAATGAAAGGTCATATCTATCAATTTTATTTTGCCATTGATAATCAGCATAATATGATTTTGATCTATTGTCATAATCTTGCAAACTATCTAATGACTCATTATCATTAATAACTTTTAAATACCTTGTTCTTAAAGAATGTCTATTATTCCCTCTTATGTAAGTTACATAAGGATCTACATTGTATGAATCACCACTTGTAGTAATTACATCATTATTTAATGCAATATATGCCTCGTCAAAACCATTCCATATAATGGCTGAAGCAGTAGATTCAAAGAGAGCATTTGCATTTATACCATAACTAAGTCCTGAAATTTTTTCACTCTTAAAAAGTGAATTCATATTAAATCTTCTTCGATGAGTTTTTTCATCTTTTCTATATCCTTCATCATCAAAAATATTACCACCAAAAGATAAGTCAAGATTTTCGTATTTTAGGGATTGCAGAAATTCAACTCCTTGAAAGGCATTTCTTTTATTGCCATACCAATTTAGGGCTGATCGTTTTGCAAAATCAATAACACCAAAATTAAAATTTACTTTTGTATAACCAACACTTGGATTTTTATCAATTTCAGATTGTTTAGGATAGGAAGTTCTAATATTAATAATTCCATTTAATGCTGATGAGCCATATAATGCTGATGATGCTCCTTTAATTATTTCAACTTGATTAATATTTTCAGTTGCAATAAGGTTCCATTGAACTTGTCCAGCATCTCCAGATATGAGTGGCATATCATCTACCATGACTAATACTCTTGTTCCAGCTCCATAACTCCATCCACTTCCTCCTCTTATATTTGCTTGCCCATCCGTAATATTCAAACCCGGAATTTGTTCCATAGCAGTTTCTATGTTTGAAGAGTTTTTATTTTCAATTAAACTTGGTTTAATTACTTCCATAGAAACAGTAGTTTCTTCCAGTCTTTGATTGAATTTTCCAGCAGAAACCACTACTGTATTAAGCTGCTCTGATGATTGACTTAGTTTCACGTTAATACTTACAACAGAATCTGAAAAAACTTTAATTTGTTTTATAACCTCTTCATAACCAATATATTTATAAACAATATTATGTTCACCATATGGAAGATTTAATGTGTAATTTCCATTTATATCTGTTGAAGTACCGATTTTATTTGAAATTATATTTACACCGATTAAGCCCTCATTAGTTATTATATCAGATACATTTCCTGATATAGTAAAGTTGTTATTTTGTGCAAAAACACAAATTGAGAATGAAACTAGAATTGCTATAGAGAAAAATTTTCTCATGTAGTTTTGTTAATTTAATGACAAATATAAAAAACGTAAATGGATGTAATAAAAGATAGATTTTTATAAAAAAAATATACATTTGTCGAGTTATATGTAAATAACAAAACTAAAACACACAAAAAAAATATTTATGAATAAAATTGTTAAGGATTTTCTAGATAAAGTTGAATCAAATAATAAAGGAGAATCAGAATTTTTACAGGCAGTTGAAGAAGTAGCAGAAGCTGTAATGCCAATTTTAAATCAGCATTCTAGATTTGATAATAAGAAAATATTAGAAAGAATGGTCGAGCCCGAAAGAGTAATTTCTTTTAGAGTTCCATGGGTTGATGATAATGGAAATGTTCAAGTAAATAGAGGTTATAGAGTACAAATGAACTCTGCTATTGGTCCATATAAGGGAGGTTTAAGATTCCATCCTTCAGTTAATTTATCTATTTTAAAGTTTTTGGCATTTGAACAAGTATTTAAAAATGCATTAACAACACTTCCAATTGGAGGAGGAAAAGGAGGTTCTAATTTTGACCCTAAAGGTAAAAGTGACAATGAAATTATGAAATTTTGTCAATCTTTTATGACTGAATTATGTAAAAATATTGGTCCTGACACTGATGTCCCAGCTGGAGATATTGGAGTTGGTGCTAGAGAAATAGGTTATATGTTTGGTCAATACAAAAGAATTCGAAATGAATTTACTGGAGTTCTTACAGGTAAAGGTTTGGGTTGGGGAGGCTCTTTAATTCGTCCTGAAGCTACTGGATATGGAAATGTATACTTTGCACAAAATATGTTAGCTGAAAAAGGAGATTCTTTTAAGGGTAAAACTGTTATAATTTCTGGATCTGGAAATGTGGCACAATATTCATGTAAAAAAGCTACTGAATTAGGAGCAAAAGTGATTACTATGTCTGATTCATCTGGTTTTATACATGATCCCGAAGGAATTGACGCTGTTAAGCTAGCATTTATTATGGATTTAAAAAATGTTAAAAGAGGTAGAATTAAAGAATATGCTGATCATTATGGATGTGAATTCAAAGAGGGAAGACCGTGGAGCATCTCATGTGACATTGCTTTGCCTTGTGCTACACAGAACGAGCTAGATAAAAGTGATGCCAATACTTTGGTTTCTAACGGATGTATTTGTGTTTCAGAAGGAGCAAATATGCCTTCTACTCCAAAGGCTGTAGAGGTTTTTCTTTCTTCAAAAATACTTTTCGCCCCAGGAAAAGCATCAAATGCTGGAGGTGTTGCAACATCAGGCCTTGAAATGTCACAAAATTCATTAAGAATGAATTGGACACGTGAAGAAGTTGATCAGAAGCTAAAAACAATTATGAATGATATTCATAGTCAATGCGTTGAACATGGAAAAGAAGGTGATTATATTAACTATGTAAAAGGAGCTAATATTGCTGGTTTTTTAAAGGTTGCTGATGCAATGTTAGATCAAGGTGTTGTATAATGATTGGAAAGTTAAAAGCACAACTTCAACAAGAACTTGATACAATTTCTCAGCAAGGACTGTACAAAAAAGAACGAATTATTGTTAAGCCTCAATCTACTCAAATAGAAGTTAGTTCAGGTGAAAATGTATTGAATTTCTGTGCCAATAATTACTTAGGTTTGTCATCTCATCCTGAAGTTGTTCAAGCAGCAAAAGATACTCTTGATTCACATGGTTTTGGGATGTCATCTGTAAGATTTATCTGTGGAACTCAAGATATTCATAAGACTTTAGAACAAAAAATATCATCATTTCTTTCAACAGAGGATACAATTCTTTATGCGGCAGCATTTGATGCAAATGGGGGGTTATTTGAGCCAATTTTTGGAAAGGAAGATGCAATTATTTCAGATTCATTAAATCATGCATCTATAATTGATGGGGTAAGATTGTGTAAAGCTGCAAGATACAGATATCAAAATAATGATATGCAAGATTTGGAATCAAAATTGATAGAATGCCAAACTCAAAGAAATAGAGTAATTGTAACTGATGGTGTCTTTTCTATGGATGGATACATTGCTCAATTAGATAAAATATGTGATTTAGCAGAAAAGTATGATGCTCTGGTAATGGTAGATGATTGCCATTCAACAGGTTTTATTGGAAAAACTGGTCGAGGAACTCATGAACACTGTGATGTTGTTGGAAGGGTAGACATAATTACAGGAACTCTTGGCAAAGCATTAGGGGGTGCAATGGGAGGTTTTACTTCTGGAAGAAAAGAAATTATTGATATGCTTCGTCAGAAATCACGACCATATTTGTTTTCTAATTCTCTAGCTCCTTCTATTGTAGGGTCTGGAATTAAAGTTTTAGAAATTTTAGAAAAATCAACATCACTTAGAGATCAACTTGAAGAAAATACCCAATATTTCAGGCAATCTATGACAGAAGCAGGTTTTGATATTAAGGATGGAATTCACCCTATTGTACCTGTAATGCTTTATGATGCTCGTTTAGCAGGAACAATGGCAGATAAATTATTAGAAGAAGGAATTTATGTTATTGGTTTTTCTTTTCCTGTTGTTCCAAAGGGGGAAGCAAGAATTAGAGTTCAAATTTCTGCTGCTCATAGTAAAGAAGATCTTGATAAGGCAATTACTGCTTTTATTAAAGTTGGAAAAGAGCTAAATGTGCTAGAGTAATATTAATCAATAAATATTTTGAATTAGATAAAAAAAGTGTAGCTTTGCAGCCCTTTTAAAAAGTAAAAATTTAAAAACTGTGGATACATTAAGTTATAAAACTCTGTCATCAAATAAAATTACTGCTAATAAACAGTGGTTTATCGTTGACGCAAATGGAGAAAATTTAGGAAGATTTGCATCTAAAGTTGCAAAGGTTCTTAGAGGAAAATACAAAACAAACTTTACACCTCATGCTGATTGTGGGGATAATGTAGTTATTGTAAATGCATCTAAAATTGTTATGTCAGGCAACAAAATGGATAGCAGAGAAATCTTTAGTTATACAGGTTTTCCTGGAGGACAAAAGAGAATAACTCCAAGAAAAATGTTAGAAAAAGACGGTACTTCAGTTGTAAGACACGCTATAAAAGGAATGCTGCCTAAAAATAAATTAGGAGCAGCAATACTTAAAAATTGTTATATTTTCTCATCTGAAGATCATGACAAAGAAGCTCAAAAACCAGTCACTCTTAATTTAAATGATTTAATATAATATGGAAACAATTCATACAATAGGAAGAAGAAAAGCGTCAGTTGCAAGAATTTATCTTAGTAAAGGTAAGGGAGCAATTACAATAAATAAAAGAGATTATAAAGATTTCTTTCCTGTTGAAGGTCTTCAAAAAAGACTGCTTCAGCCTTTTGCTCTTCTTGAATTAGAAGGTAAATATGATGTTAAAGTGAATGTTAATGGTGGTGGTAACACTGGTCAAGCAGATGCTATAAAGTTAGCTATATCTCGTGCGCTTTGTGAATTAGATATAGAGAATAGAAAAACACTAAAGGCTGAAGGACTTTTAACTAGAGATCCAAGAGTTGTTGAAAGAAAGAAACCTGGACAGAAAAAAGCAAGAAAGAAGTTCCAGTGGGTTAAAAGATAAAATTATTAATTGTTTAGAATCTAAATTAATTAGACAAGTAAAACTTCTACTAATTAATTGATTAAACTTAAAAGAAAGTAAACATGCCAAGAACAAATTTCAAAGAATTATTACAATCAGGAGTTCATTTTGGACACCTTAAGAAGAAGTATAATCCAGCAATGGCACCATATGTTTTCATGGAGCAAAATGGTATTCATATAATTGATTTAAACAAAACTGTAGCAATGTTAGAAGAAGCAGCAGCTGCAATGAAACAGATCGCGAAGTCGGGTAAGAAAATATTATTTGTAGCTACAAAAAAACAAGCTAAATCAATCGTTTCAGAAGCTGCAAAAAAGTTAGACATGCCTTACATTACTGAAAGATGGCCAGGTGGATTACTAACCAATTTTTCTACAATAAGGAAATCTATCAAGAAAATGGATGGTATTGATAAAATGAAAACTGATGGTACATTTGATACTTTATCAAAAAGAGAAAGACTTCAAATTGATAGAACAAGAGAAAAATTAGAAATTAATTTAGGAAGTATTGTTAAAATGAATCGTATGCCTGCTGCGATCTTTATAATTGATATTAATAAAGAACATATTGCAGTAAAGGAATCGGCTAAGTTAGGAATCCGTTCATTTGCAGTTACCGATACTAATACAAACCCATCTCTTGTAAATTACCCAATCCCTGGTAATGATGATGCATCTAAAGCTATTTCTCATATAGTTGATGTTGTTTCAAAAGCTATTTCAGAAGGACTTTCTGAGAGATCAGAAGAGCAAGATAAAAAAGCATTAGAAAAACAAAAGAAAGCAAAAAAAATAGCTGAAGAAGCTAAGAAATAATTTAAATTTTATAAAAAATGACACAAATTTCAGCATCAGATGTAGGTAAATTAAGAAGACAGACAGGTTCAGGTATGATGGATTGTAAAAAAGCTTTGATAGAGGCTAATGGTGATTTTGATCAAGCAGTAGATATTTTAAGAAAAAAGGGTCAAAAAGTAGCTGCAAAAAGAGCTGATAGACAAGCAACTGAAGGAGTTGTAATTGCAAAAAATAACGCAGATAATACCAAAGCAATTCTAATATCATTAAATTGTGAAACAGATTTTGTTGCTAAAAATGAAGACTTCATAAATATTGCAAATAATATACTTGATAAAGCAATTTCTGAAGATTTAGCCTCAAGTGAAGGATTGAATGAATTAACTCTTGATGAAGGTATTAGTGTAGCAGAAAAGGTTCTTGAACAAACTGGTGTAATTGGAGAAAAGATTGAGGTTAGTGCTCAAGTCATTGAAGCAGTACAGGTTAGTTCGTATGTTCATGCTGGAAATAGACTGGCCACTCTTGTTGGATTTAATAATGTTGTTGATCATCAAGTAGCTAGAGACGTTGCTATGCAAGTTGCTGCTATGAATCCAATTGCAGTAGATAAAGAAGGTGTAAAGCAAGAAACTATCGATAGAGAATTAGAAATTGCAAAAGATTTAGCTCGCCAAGAAGGAAAGCCAGAAGATATGTTAGAAAAAATTGCTTTTGGTAGGCTTAACAAATTTTTTAAAGAGAATACATTATTAAATCAAGCATTTATAAAGGACGGTAAAAAAAGCGTTGCTCAGTATTTAAAAGATCACGGAGATGATCTGTCAGTAACTTGCTTCAAAAGAGTAGGACTATCAAACTAAAAGAAAAAAGAGATTATTTAATCTCTTTTTTTTTAATTTAAATTTTAAAAAATGAAATACAAAAGAGTTCTTTTAAAACTAAGCGGAGAGGCTTTGATGGGTCATCAAAAATATGGTATTGATTCTGATGTTTTAAGTTCTTATGCTCAAGATATTAAATCAATAGTAAGTGCAAAGTGTCAATTAGCTATTGTGATTGGAGGAGGAAATATTTACAGAGGTGTGCAGTCCGAAAAATCAGGTTTTGATAGAGTACAAGGAGATCATATGGGAATGCTTGCTACTATTATTAATGGGATGGCATTGCAATCAGCTTTAGAATCATTAGATATTGAGACCAGACTTCAAACCGCAATAAGAATGGAACAAATAGCCGAGCCTTATATTAGAAGAAGAGCAATACGTCATTTAGAAAAAAATAGAGTTGTGATTTTTGGAGGAGGTACAGGAAATCCATATTTTACAACTGATACTGCAGCTGCATTAAGAGCTGTTGAAATAGAAGCAGATACTATCCTTAAAGGTACTAGAGTTGATGGAGTTTACTCATCAGATCCTGAAAAGGATGAAAATGCAACTAAATTTGATAATATCTCTTTTGATAAGGCATATGAGTTAGATTTAAAAATTATGGATTTAACTGCTTTTACATTATGTAAGGAAAATAAATTGCCAATTAATGTGTTTAATATGAATGAAAAAGGTAATTTACTTAAGGTGTGTGAGGGAAAACAAGTTGGAACTTTAATAAATTTATAATATGAATGAAGAAATAAACTTTTGTTTAGATCTTGCTAGAGAGCAAATGCAAGAAAGCATCGATCATTTGGAAATAAGCTTGTCAAAAATTAGAGCTGGAAAAGCATCTCCCCAAATGCTAAGATCAGTAAAGGTTGATTATTACGGATCTATAACACCATTGTCTCAGATGGCAAATATTACAACTCCTGACTCACAAACAATATCAATTCAGCCGTTTGATAAAAATATGATTACAGAAATTGAGCAAGCCATAGTTGAGGCTCAGCTTGGTTTTAATCCATCTAATAACGGAGAGAAAGTAATAATAAACGTACCTCCTTTAACTGAAGAAAGAAGAAGAGATTTAGTTAAGCAGGTTAAGGTTGAAATTGAAAAATCAAAAATAAGTTGTAGGAATGTAAGACAAAAGTCTAATGATGAATTAAAAAGAATTGGTAAAGATGGAGTTTCTGAAGATATAATTAGAGATGCTGAAGATAACATTCAATCAATTACTAATGAATTTACGACGAAAATTGACAATATTTTTGCTTCTAAAGAAGCAGATATAATGCAGGTCTAACATAACTATTAAGTTTTTAATGCAGTGTGAATTTTATGTGGGATCAACTTTCTAGTTTAATTTTAAAATTTAGGTTTTTAATAGTACTACTTGTTGGTACTCTGACTTTTTTTGCAGCTCAGCATGCGTTAAATGTAGAGTTTTCAGTTGAAAGAGCTAAGATTTTACCCTCAACGCATGAAGAATTCATAAATTATAAGAATTTTCAAAAGAAATATGGTGAAAACCATGTAATGGCAATTGCAATCTCAGACGCTGATTTTTTTACCATTGAGAGATTTAAATATTGGGATCAGTTATGTGATAAGATAGATAGAATTGACGGAGTAAATAATATAATTTCAGTAAATCGATTATCTAGTCTAGAAAAAAATAGTGAAGAAAAAAAGTTTGGGATAAATCCATGGTTTCCAAAAGAATTAACATCACAAAAAAAATTAGATTCTTTGGTCATTTTGTTATCTCAACAAAAATTTTATAATGGAATTTTGAACTTAGAGGTTCCATTAGTTTTAGTTGACTTGGATGGAGATGTTGTTAGATCGAAATATAGAGACGACCTTGTTTTTTCAATAAAAAAAATAACCGAATTATATGCTGAAAAATATAATGTAAATCTTCATTATTCTGGAATGCCATATATGAGAAGTGTGCAATCAGTTACACTTCGTAGTGAGATAGCATTATTTATTTTCTTGACTTTATTTATTACCTCTCTGATTTTATATCTTTTCTTCCGATCATTTAAGGCAATGCTAATTTCAATTATTGTAGTAGTATTAGGCGTTATTTGGTCGTTTGGTTTCATAGACTTATTTGATTATAAAATTACCTTATTAACCGCGCTAGTTCCCCCCGTTTTAATTGTAATTGGGATACCAAATTGTATTTTTTTAATAAATAAGTTTCATAACGAATTCCGAAAAAATGGAGATAAGGAAAAATCTCTAAGAATTATGATTAGCAAAATTGGTAATATTACTCTTTTAACTAATATTACAACAGCTACAGGTTTTGCAGCTTTTTTACTTACAAAAAGTCAATCTCTTCAAGAATTTGGCTTAATAGCATCTTTAAATATCTTAGTAATTTATATTTTATCTTTATTATTAATTCCAATTTTTTTCTCTTTCTTCTCGCCTCCGGCCAAAACACATATTAAACATCTTGATCGTAAATGGGTTGTTTCCATTGTAAATTATTTGATTTTTTTAGTTAAACATAGAAGGTCAAAAATATATAGAGTTACAGTTTTATTTGTTTTGTTTTCTCTTTATGGGTTAACTAAAATGAATTTTACTGGAAATCTAAGTGAAGATTTTAACAAAAAAGATGTTTTATATAAGGATTTGAAATTTTTTGAAAATGAATATGGCGGTATTCTCCCCTTAGAGATCTTAGTAAATACAAATAAGAAAAATGGGTTATTTAAATCATATAATTTAAAGAAAATTGATGAGCTATCAAGCTTACTAGATTCATATTCTGATTTTTCCCAACCTTCTTCATACATTGATTTTATTAAATATAGCAGGCAAGCATACTATAATAATGATTCTTCTTATTATTCACTGCCAAATAATCAGGAACAAATTTTTCTTACATCATATATTTCTAACACAAAATCTAAAGCAAATATGCGAGATATGCTTATTGATTCATTAAATCAAGAGGCAAGGATTAGCTTAAGAATTAAAGATATAAGTGCTACAGAAATGGATGAAATAATGTTTGATCTGCAGCCAAAAATCGCCTCAATTTTTGATACAGAAAAGTATAATGTTATAATAACAGGAACAACTAAGGTCTTGTTAACCGGGGCAAAGTTTTTATTACAAAATTTATTTATTAGTCTATTTCTCGTAATTATTTTAATAGCCATTTTTATGGCATGGATGTTTTCTTCTCATAGAATGGTCTTAATCTCATTAGTGCCAAACATAATTCCTTTATTAATCACTGGAGCCATCATGGGTATTTTTGGAATTGCATTGAAACCATCGACAATTCTAGTTTTTAGTATTGCATTTGGTATTTCAGTTGACGACACAATACATTTTTTAGCTAAATATAGACAAGAGCTTATTTCAAGAAATGGGTCTATTAAAAAATCTGTTTATGAAGCATTAAAAGAAACTGGAGTTAGTATGCTTTACACTTCAGTTGTATTGTTCTTTGGATTTTTTATATTTATAGCATCAGATTTTGGAGGAACAGTTGCGTTAGGTTTATTAGTTTCAATAACATTATTTGTGGCGATGTTATCTAATTTATTATTATTACCAGCTCTGTTGTTGACATATGAAAAGTCATTATCAAGTTCAATGAAAAATTTTAAATAATATGAAAGGAATAATTTTAGCCGGTGGAGCAGGAACAAGATTACATCCCATCACTTTGGCACTTAGTAAACAAATGATACCTGTTTATGATAAACCAATGATTTATTATCCTTTATCTACTTTGCTTTATTCTGGAATACGTGATATTTTAATAATATCAACTCCACATGATTTACCTGCTTTCCAAAAATTATTGGGTGATGGTAGTCAATTAGGATGTAATTTTTCATATAAAATTCAAGAAAAGCCAAATGGATTAGCTCAAGCATTTATTATTGGTGAAGACTTTATAGGAAATGATGAGGTATGTCTTATACTTGGTGATAATATTTTTCAAATGAAAGTTAAAACACTTTCAGATTGCAATAATATTAATGGTGGAATTATATTTGGTTATCATGTAAATGATCCAGAAAGATATGGTGTTGTAGAGTTTGATAATAATAAAAAAGTTATTTCAATTGAAGAAAAACCAACAAAGCCAAAATCAAATTATGCAGTTCCAGGTTTGTATTATTACGATAACTCTGTTGTTAATGTTGCAAAAGAAATTCAACCATCTGCAAGAGGGGAGTATGAAATTACAGATATAAATAAGTATTATTTAAGTCAAGAAAAATTAGATGTAAAAATTCTTACTAAAGGTTCTGTATGGTTAGACACAGGTACAATTAAATCATTAATGCAGGCTAATCAATATGTTCAAGTTATTGAAGAGAGGCAGGGAAGAAAAATTGGATGCGTCGAAGAGGCTGCTTTCAATAGTGGTTTTATCAACAAAGAACAGCTAATTAAGTTGGCTCAACCATTGATTAAAAGTGGTTATGGGGAATATTTAATCTCTCTTACAAATCAATGAAAAACATTTTAGAGTTCAAGCAAATAATTGAGCAAGAATTAAAGGAAATAGAGATCCCAAATAGACCTGAGAATTTATATCAGCCAATTAATTATATTCTTTCTCTTGATGCAAAAAGAATTCGAGCTATAGCTTTATTGATGGCTCATCAATTATATAATGATGATTATAAAAATGCATTAAGTGCTGCATTAGCGATTGAA
>CACHFI010000006.1 GCA_902579065.1 uncultured Bacteroidota bacterium | reverse complement strand
GATTCCCTTTCTTTTGTCAACCTTTTTTTTGTAGCAAATAATTAGTACTGTTGAGCTCAATGGATTTTCTAT
Organism: uncultured Bacteroidota bacterium; assembly: GCA_902579065.1. Taxonomy (GTDB): domain Bacteria; phylum Bacteroidota; class Bacteroidia; order Flavobacteriales; family BACL11. The sequence goes on along the minus strand of CACHFI010000006.1, from coordinate 44,952 downwards.
ATAATTTTCAAGTCCTTCAATACTTCTAACTTGTTGTGCTTCTTTTATAATGACAACTCTATTATTAGCACCAAATGGATATTGTTTTGCTTCTCCAATTATTTCTTTAACATTTGTCTCTTTTCCGTACAGGATAACTTGATTAAATGACTTTTCTTCTTCTGTCAAAATTTTTGTTGAGGCATAATTAGATATTTTGTCAATGTAATAGTATTCATCTCCAGAGAGAAAATATACACTTTGATAATTTTTGTTATCAATAGTTTCTATAATCTCATGATATTTCATTTAAATTTGTTTTTATGTTAATGCAGGAACTTAATTTGCCTAAGATAGATATCAAAAGTAAACTAGTTAATGAAAGTATACAAATTTTTGATATAGTAAGAAAAAACTTTTTTGTACTCACACCTGAAGAGTGGGTACGACAACATGTTATACATTATTTAATATTCAATAAAAAATATCCTAAAGGATTAATGCAAATTGAAAAGCTTATTAAGTATAATAATTTAAAAACAAGGGCTGATATAGTTGCGCTTAATAAAAATGCAGATCCAATTTTGCTTGTAGAATGTAAAGCTCCATCAATCAAAATAGATAAAAATGCTTTTGATCAAATTGCAAAATATAATTTTACTTTAAAGGCAAAATATCTTTTTGTAACAAATGGTTTAAAACACTATTGTTGTGAAATGAATTATATTACAGGGGAAAAAAAGTTTTTAAAGGAAGTTCCTGATTATAATTTTTAAGCACACATTTTAGATTTTGGAGGGGCAAATTTTGTCAAATTAATTCCTGTAACAGCTTCAATATATTCTTTCATAGTTGGAGTTCTTCCAAGTATTGCTGAAAGAACAACTACTGGAGTTGAGGCTAAAAGAGATTCTCCTTTTTTTCTGTCTGAATCTGCAACCACTCTTCCTTTAAATAATCTAGTTGATGTTGCCATAACTGTATCTCCTTTTTCAGCTTTTTCTTGATTACCCATACAAAGATTGCATCCAGGTCGTTCTAAATACATCATATTTTCATATTCAGTTCTTGCAGTGCTTTTTGGATTCTTATCATTAAATTCAAAGCCAGAATATTTTTGTAAAATTTCCCAATCTCCTTCTTCTTTTAATTCGTCAATAATATTGTAAGTTGGTGCAGTTACAACCAAAGGTGCATTGAATTCGACTTTTCCAGTGGCTTTTTCTAAATTTTTGAGCATTTGAGACAAAATTTTCAAATCACCTTTATGAACCATGCAAGATCCTACAAATCCAAGATCTACTTTCTTTTCACCATTATAATATGATAGAGGTCTTATTGTATCATGAGTATACCTTTTTGAAATATCATCATTGTTTACATCTGGGTCAGCAATCATTGGTTGACCGATAATGTCTAAGTCTACTTCAAATTCAGCAAAATATTTTGCATTTTCATCAGGTGTAAGTGCTGGTTTTTTTCCAGTCCTTATTTCATCAATTCTTTTGTTTGCTCTGTCGACTAAACCTTGTAAAACTGCTTTGTCATTATCCATCCCTTTGTCGATCATTACATTTATTCGGTTCTTTGCAATTTCAAGAGATTTAATTAATGTGTCATCTTCAGAAATACATATAGAAGCTTTTGCCTTCATTTCAGCTGTCCAATCAGTAAAGGTAAATGCTTGGTCAGAGGGAAGTGTGCCTAAATGAACTTCTATTATTCTTCCTTGGAAAACATTTTCTCCATCAAATTTTTCAAGCATTTGAGATTGAGTAGCATGAACAACGTCACGAAAATCCATATAATCTTGCATCTCTCCTTTGAAAGTTACTTTTACTGATTCTGGAATTGGCATTGAAACTTCACCTGTTGCAAGTGCAAGTGCAACAGTTCCAGAGTCCGCTCCAAATGCAACTCCCTTTGACATTCTTGTATGAGAGTCCCCCCCAATAATTATTGACCAATCATCTACTGTTAGATCATTTAAAACTTTATGTATTACATCAGTCATTGCATGATATTCTCCTTTTGGATCTCTTCCAGTAATTAAGCCAAAATTATTCATAAAGTTCATCAGTTTTGGAATGTTTTCTTGAGCTTTAAAATCCCAAACTGATGCAGTGTGACAACCAGACTGATAAGCTCCATCAATTATAGGAGAAATTGTTGTTGCTGCCATTGATTCAAGTTCTTGTGATGTCATTAATCCTGTTGTGTCTTGAGACCCTACAATATTAACTTCTACTCTCACGTCAGAACCTGCATGTAAAATTTTGTCTTTGTTTACTCCGACAGCATTTTTATTAAAAATCTTTTCAACTGCTGAAAGGCCTTGATCTTTATGAGAAATTTCCTTTGAGCTTGCATAAATATTTGGAGCTTCAATATTTAGGGTTTTAGCAGCAAATGTTTGGAGTTTTTTACCAAAAACAATAGCATAAGAACCACCTGCCCTCATAAATTCCATTTTTTGAGGAGTCAGTGATGATGAAATATCAACTAATTCTAGATTGCCATTAAGTAATTTCTTCTTTTTTGTATTTATTGTCAAAATAGTTCCAGTTTTTACTGAGTATACTTCTTCTAATATTGGTTCTCCATCTGAATCCAAAATTGTATTTCCTTTCTCATCTTTTTTCTTTTTCCAGTTTTTTAAATCAATTCCAATACCTCCTGTTACATCAACAGTTGTTAGAAAAATTGGAGAGATTCCATTTGTTCCTGCAACAATAGGAGCAATGTTAACAAATGGAACATATGGACTTGCCTGTTTCCCAATCCAAAGAGCAACATTGTTAACTCCTGACATTCTTGAAGATCCAACCCCCATAGTTCCTTTTTCAGCAATCATCATAACTTTTTTATCAGGATGTGCTTTTTGTAATTCAATAATTTCTTGTTGAGCCTCAGGGCTAATCAAACATTTTCCATGTAGTTCTCTGTCCGATCTTGAATGAGCTTCGCTACCAGGGGAAAGTAAATCTGTAGATATATCACCAACCCCTGCAACATATGTGATTATTTTTATTTCTTCATCAAGCTTTGGAAGATTAGTGAAGAATTCTGCTTTAGCATAACTTTCTAAAATTTCTTTTGCAATTATATTGCCATCAGAAAATGCTTTGCTCAATCTATCAGTATCAGCCTCATAAAGGAAAACTTGTGTTTTTAAAACTTTCCCAGCTTTTGAAGCGATATTTTTGTTTTCTGAAAAAACAAGATCAAGTAAGACTTTAATTGATTGTCCTCCTTTCATGTGAGATAACAATTCAAAAGCAAAATCTTCATTTATTTCTTTAATGCTCTCTTCTTTAATTATAATATCTTTAAGAAAATTAGCTTTTATTACAGCAGCCCTTGTTGTGCCAGGCAAGACATTGTAAATTAAAAAATCAAGTGATTTTTCTCTTTCAGGGTGATTTTCGTCCTTGATTTGAAGTATTATTTCTTTAATTAGATTAGCTGTATCAATTGGTTTGGGATTAAGATTTAAAGCTTTTCTTTTTTCAATCTCATTTATGTATTTTTTGTATTCAGTCATTTTTGTTTTTCTTGAGATTTTTTTGATTAAATTGATACTCCGCAAATATACTTTAATGAAATAAAAAAACCGAATTTTTTATAACTCGGTTTTTAAATTTAAGTATTGTAAAATAGTTTTATTCAGCAACAACATTAAAAGGAACTGTGACTCTAACAGTTCTGTGAAGTCTTATTTCTGCTTCATACTTGCCTAATTCTTTGATAGATGATAATTTGACAAATCTTTTGTCAACTTCATATCCTAGACTAGATAAAGTTTCAGCAAATTGAGCTGAGGTTATAGATCCAAATAATTTAGTTCCTCCTTCAGCTACTTTTGCTTTAATATTAATATCTAATTTTGGTAGTGCTTCAGCAGTTTTATTCATTTCTGCTATAATTTTAGAATCTTTTTGTTCTTGTTGCCTTAGGTTTTCTTGAAGAACCTTAACAGCTGATTCAGTAGCAAGAATTGCTTTTCCAGTAGGTATTAAAAAATTTCTACCATATCCTGGTTTAACTTTTACAATTTCATTTTTAAAACCAAGCTTTTCAACGTTTTCTAATAAAATAATATTCATTGTTCTATATTTTTAATTATTTTAAATTATCACCTACAAATGGAAGAAGTGCTAATTGTCTTGCTCTTTTAACAGCAACAGCTAATCTTCTTTGAAATTTAAGTGAATTTCCAGTTATTCTTCTTGGTAATATTTTTCCTTGTTCGTTTAAAAATCGCATTAAAAACTCAGGATCTTTGTAATCAATATATTTGATACCCATTTTTTTAAAACGACAGTATTTACTTTGTTTTCTTTTTTCAATATCTACTGGAGATAAATATCTAATTTCAGTTTTATTACTCATAATTATTCTGCTTTAGCTGTTTCACTTAATTTCTTTCTTCTTCTTTCTGCATATTCCATTTCGTATTTGTCTAATCTAATAGTTTGCCATCTTATAATCCTTTCATCTCTTTGAAATTCTATTTCAAAATTACTAATGATAGATCCATCTGCTTGGAATTCAATAAGGTAATAAAAACCTGTTTTTTTCTTTTGAATTACATATTTAAGTTTTTTTAAACCCCAATTTTCTTCGTGAGAAATTGAAGCTTTTTTACTTTTAAGGTAATCAATAAATTTTTTTACCGTTTCCCTTACCTGATCTTCAGATAAGACGGGATTAATGATGAAAACGGTTTCGTAATTATTCATTTTTATTTATTTTTATTTAATATTTGGCCGGCAAATTTAGAAAAACTATCTAGAATAACCAAATATGAAATGTATTTTAATTTGGGTAATTTTTTGGTTTTTATTTTACTATAAATGTTAAATTTGTAATCCTATTTTTATTACCCTCAGATGAGTGAATTTTTAGTATCTGCAAGAAAGTATAGACCTACTTCATTTGATGATGTAGTAGGTCAATCTTCAGTTACATCTACACTAAAAAATGCTATACAATCAAATCAGCTTGCTCAGTCATATTTATTTTGTGGGCCAAGAGGAGTTGGAAAAACAACTTGCGCAAGAATTTTTGCAAAAGAAATCAATAAATTTAGTAGTGAAAGTCCAATTGATGATTTTTCATATAATATTTTTGAATTAGATGCTGCATCAAATAATTCAGTAGATGACATACGAAATTTAACTGATCAAGTAAGAGTTCCTCCTCAAATTGGTAAGTATAAGGTTTATATAATTGATGAAGTTCATATGTTGTCACAGGCAGCATTTAATGCATTTTTAAAAACATTAGAGGAACCCCCATCGCATGCAAAATTTATACTTGCCACTACTGAAAAACATAAAATTATCCCAACAATATTATCACGTTGTCAAATTTTTGATTTTAAGAGAGTAAATAATGATGATATTGTAAAAAACCTAAAATTTGTTGCTGAAAATGAAAGTATATCAGCTGACGACGATGCCTTGTATTTAATTGCTGAAAAATCTGATGGAGCTTTGAGAGATTCATTATCTCTTTTTGATAGATTAGTTAGTTTTTCTGATAATAATTTAACATATAAGGACGTTGCTGATCATTTAAATGTTTTAGATTATCAATATTTTTTCAAAATAACTTCTCATTTACTTTCAAACGATATAAGTTCAATAATGCTAACATTTGATGAAGTTATAAGTAATGGATTTGATGGTCAGAATTTCATCAATGGACTTTCAGAACATTTACGAAAACTTTTACTTTGTCAAAATAAGGAAACAATAGAGTTATTATCTATAAATGATTCTTTACGAGAAAAATATTTAGATCAAGCCAAGGATACGGACTCAAATTTTTTACTTGAGGCTTTAAAACTAACAAATACTTGCGATCTTCAATATAAAATCAGCAATAGTAAGCGTTTGCTTGTTGAGATATGTTTAATGCAAGTTTCTTCGATTAATTTTTTAGATAATAGCAAAAAAAAAAATAAAAAATTTGTAGTCTCTTCCATAAAAAAAGATCATCCCGAATCAGAAATTAGTTTAAAAAAAGAAATTGAATCTGATAATAATATACAAGTAAAAGTTGAAGCAGAATCAGATGAAAAAAAAATAGAAGTTGTTGAAAACAAAATATCTTCTCACAAACCTAAAACAATTTCCATTTTAGGATCATTAAAACAAGAATTAGCTAATGAAGAGGAAAATAAAACTCCAATCAAATCTGATCAGTTTACTGAAGTTGAATTTTTAGATGCTTGGAATGAAATGAATAGTATGTTTTCAAAAAAGGGAAAAACTAATCTTTCACTTGCTTTAACTTCTAATACACCAAATTTAAGTGACAATTTTTTAATTGAAATTACTTTAAGTAATACATCTCAAATAGAACTAATTCAAGAAGAGAAGATGAATCTTCTTGGATTTTTAAGAAAAAGATTGAACAATGATTTAATAGATTTAATACCAAAGGTTGTTCAATCCAATGCTGAAAATACTCTATATACTAATTCTGATAAGTATAAAAAAATGTACGAACAAAATAAAAATTTGGCAATTCTAGGTCAGAAGCTTGGCCTTGATCCAGATTACTAAATATTTATATGAAAACAAAAAATATACTAACAATTTTATTAATTATAAGTGCTGGAATTTATTTAACTATTAATGCTAAAAAAGATAAAATGATGATTGAAAATAATTATGAATCTGTTGCAAATGATCCTTTAAACGCCAGAGTTTATACTTTGGATAATGGAATGAAAGTTTATTTATCTTCTTATAAAGAAGCTCCAAGAGTTCAAACAAGTATTGCGGTAAAAGCTGGAAGTAAAAATGATCCTGCAGATGCTACAGGTTTAGCACATTATTTAGAGCATATGTTATTTAAAGGCACAGATAAATTTGGTTCACTTAATTTTGAAAAAGAAAAGATTCTACTTGAAAAAATAGAAAATCTATATGAAGAATACAGAGGAATTAGCATGACTGATACAAATAAAAGAGATTTGATATGGAATCAAATTGATTCAATTTCTGGAGAGGCTGCTAAGTTGTGTATTGCCAATGAATATGACAAGATGTTGAGTGGGATTGGAGCAAAGGGTACAAATGCGTACACATCAAATGAAAGAACAGTATATATAAATGATATCCCTTCTAATCAGATTGAAACTTGGCTTGAAATTGAAGCTGAAAGATTCAGAATGCCAATTTTTAGATTGTTTCATACAGAATTAGAAACCGTATATGAAGAAAAAAATAGAGCACTTGATAGTGATGGAAGTAAAATGTTTGAAGCTTTGATGCTTGGACTATTCCCTAACCATCAATATGGTACACAAACAACAATTGGAACAATTAATCATTTAAAAAACCCATCGCTCAAAGAAATAAGAAAATACTATAATAAATACTATGTTCCTAATAATATGGCATTATGTATGTCTGGAGATTTTGATTATGATGAAGTCATTAATTTAGTAAACAAACATTTTGGTTCCTTTGAAAGAAAAGAGGATCCAAAATTTAATGTGATTTCTGAAGAAAAAATAAATGAACCCAAAATCACTAATGTATATGGGCCTGAAGCTGAGAGGTTATATATTGGATATAGATTAAATGGTGCTGATTCTGAAGATGCAAATTTGTTAAGAATGGTAGACATGGTTTTAAGTAACACTTCAGCAGGATTAATTGATATTAATGTTAATCAAGCTCAAAAAGCTGTTGGAGCTGGATGTTTTCCTTACATTTTAAATGATTATTCAATTCATGGATTTTATGCCAGTCCAACTTCTGGACAAAGTTTAGAAAATGTAAAAGACGTCTTGATTTCTCAACTAGATGAAATTAAACGTGGTGATTTTCCAGATTGGATATTGGATGCAATTATTTCAGATTTAAAACTTGAACAAATCAAAAAATATGAATCTAATAATGGAAGAACAGATGATTTTGTGGATGCATTTATATTAAATAAGAGCTGGGAAGAATATTCATCATTTTTGAGTGATTTGTCAAAAATTAAAAAACAAGATATAGTTGATTTTGTTAAAAATAATTATAAAGATAATTATGTTGTTGTATATAAAAGAACTGGAGATGATCCCAATGCAATCAAAGTAACTAAACCTCAAATTACTCCTGTTAGTGTTAACAGAGATAGTAAATCTGAATTTTTAGCTTCTGTTTTAGATAAGGAAGTGAATGATATAGAGCCAAGATTTGTTAATTTTTCTTCAGATTTAAAGTCTGATATAATAAATCAAGCTCCTTTTATTTATAAGCAAAATGAAGAAAATGAAAGATTCCAACTGACCTATGTTATAGATTTTGGAACAGATAATGAAAAGAGATTAAAGCTAGCTGTCGATTACTTAAAACTTTTAGGAACTAATAAAATATCTGCTAGTGAAAAACTAGAGCAATTTTATAAACTAGGTTGTGATTTAAAAGTAACTTCTGACTCTAAATCAACTAAGATTAATCTTACAGGATTATCAAGCAATCTTGATCAGTCTCTCAGTTTATTAGAAGATATTTTATCAAATGCCGTTGGTGATGATAATGCTCTTGCAAACTTGAAATTAAATTATGAAAAGCAAAAGAGAGATGCTAAATTAAATAAGCAAACTATTTTATTTTCTGCCATGACTAGCTTTGCTAGATACGGCTCTAATTCATCATTTACTAATATGTTGTCAAATGAAGAATTAAAAAATATATCTTCTGAAGAATTAATTGATTTAATTAAAAGTTTAACTAAAAAAGAACATAGAATTTTATTTTATGGACCTGAGAAAATAGAAGAGATAAAAAATCTTATTTCAAAATATCATAATACCACAGATTTAGTTTCAATACCAAAAATTAATTTAAATACTGAAAGAGAAATGAATTCAAATCAAATTTTTGTTGTTGATTATGATATGAAACAGGCTGAGATAATTATGTATGCAAGAGGATCAAAATTAGATAATGATAAATATCCTATCATAAAATTACACAATGAATATTTTGGTGGTGGAATGAGTTCAATTGTATTTCAAGATCTTAGAGAGTCGAAGGCTTTGGCATATTCTGTATATAGTACATATACAATTCCAAAAAAAATAGAAGATTCTCATTATCAATTTTCTTACATTGGAACCCAGGCTGATAAACTTGGTGAAGCAATGGATGGAATGCTTGGCCTTTTAACACAAATGCCGGAGGCAAATTCAAATTTTGAAAATGCAAAAGAAGCTGTTTTGCAAAAGATTAGAACTGAAAGAATAACAAAAACAAAAGTTTTGGATTATTTTGAAGCTGCACAGAAAATTAATATTGAATACGATCAAAGAAAAGACCTTTTTGATAATGTAAGTAGTTTTTCCATGGATGATTTACGTGAATTTCATAATTCACATGTTAATAATGAAAATTTCACATATATGGTTCTTGGAAATGTTGAGGATCTAGATATGGAAATATTGGAAAGATATGGAAATGTACAAGTTCTTAATTTAGAAGATATTTTTGGATATTAAAAATTTATTATTGATGAAATCAAAAATTATATATACTAAAACTGATGAAGCTCCTCTTTTAGCAACATATTCTTTGTTGCCAATATTGAAATCCTTTTTGTCAAAAATAGATGTTGAAATTGATTTAAAAGATATTTCCTTAGCTGCAAGAATTTTATCAGTTTTCCCGGAATTTTTAGATGATGAACAAAAAGTCAACAATGACTTACAAGAATTAGGACAATTAGTTTTACAAAAAGAAGCTAACATTATAAAACTCCCAAATATTTCTGCTTCAGTACCTCAACTTATTTCTGCTATTGAAGAACTTCAATCTAAAGGGTACAATATTCCTTCTTACAATGAAAATCCTCAAACAGAAGAAGAAAAGAGTGTTTTTTCTCGTTTTAATAAAGTAAAAGGATCAGCTGTTAACCCTGTTTTAAGAGAGGGAAATTCTGATAGAAGAGCACCAAAGTCTGTCAAAAATTATGTTAAAGATAATCCTCATGATATGGGTTCTTGGGATTCAAATTCTAGATCTCACATTGCAACTATGTCTTGTGGAGATTTTCATAGTAATGAAAAATCAATTTGTATTTCTAAAGATGATTCAGTAAAAATAGTTCATCTTTCTGATAAAGGCATTTCAACAATTTTAAAGCAAAATATTATTTTGAAAAAAGATGAGATTATTGATGCAACATTTATGAGTAAAAGAAAGCTTGTAGATTTTTTAAGAAGTGAAATTAATGATGCAAAAGAATCAGATATCTTACTGTCACTGCATATGAAAGCAACAATGATGAAAGTTTCAGATCCTATTATTTTTGGTCATGTTGTAAAAATATTTTATGAAAGTTTAATTATCGAGCACAAGGAAATATTTGAGAATTTATCAGTTGATTTTAATAATGGTTTTGGAGACTTGATTGATAAGATAAAAACTCTTCCAGAATCAAAACAAAAAGAAATCTTACAAGATATAGATAGTGTTTATAATGAAAGTCCTGATCTTGCAATGGTAGACTCTAATAAAGGAATTACAAATTTACATGTGCCATCTGATGTAATTATTGATGCTTCTATGCCTGCAATGATCAGAAATTCTGGAAAAATGTGGGATAAGAATGGATCTGTAAGAGACACCAAAGCAATCATACCAGATAGCTCATATGCATCTGTTTACTCTGCAACTATAGATTTTTGTAAATCCAACGGTGCTTTTGACCCAATTAAGATGGGAACAGTCCCAAATGTTGGATTGATGGCACAAAAGGCTGAAGAATATGGTTCGCACGATAAAACATTTGAAGTTGAATCAGATGGAGTTATCAAAATCGTGAATTCAAATGAAGAAATTTTAATAGAGCACCAAGTTGAAACAGGTGACATATGGAGAATGTGTCAAACTAAAGATGATCCAATTAAGGATTGGGTTAGTTTAGCTGTTAAAAGAGCTAAGCTCACAAATTGGCCTGCTGTTTTCTGGTTAAATGATTCTCGTTCACATGATGTACAATTAATTAAAAAAGTTAATAAATATCTCAGTGACTATGATTTGTCGAATTTAGATATTCATATTCTACCTCCAAAAGAAGCAACTGAATATACATTAGATAGAGTTGCTAAGGGATTAAATACTATTTCAGTTACTGGAAATGTGCTAAGAGATTATTTAACGGATTTATTTCCAATTTTAGAGTTGGGGACTTCTGCAAAAATGTTGTCAATTGTTCCATTAATGAATGGAGGTGGTTTATTTGAAACTGGAGCTGGAGGATCTGCACCAAAACATATTCAACAATTTGTCAATGAAGGTCATTTAAGGTGGGATTCCTTGGGTGAATTTATGGCTATGGTTGTTTCATTAGAACATTTGAGTGAAATAGATCAAAATAAAGAAGCAAAAATTATGGCTGAATGCCTAGATAATGCCATTGAAAGACTACTTAAAAGTGGTAAATCTCCTAAAAGAAAAGTTGGAGAGTTAGATAATAGGGGTTCTCATTATTATTTAGCTATGTATTGGGCAGATGAATTATCTAATAGAAAAGAAAATCCAAAATTAAGCTCTAAATTTTCAAGTTTTGCAAAGAATTTATCTGAAAATGAAGATCAAATAGTTTTAGAGCTTAATAATTGTCAAGGAATTTCTCAAGAAATTTCAGGTTATTACATGCCTAAAGAATCTGCTTTATATAATGCTATGAGACCAAGTTTGACTTTAAACACCATTATAGATAACTTTTAGTTTATTTAAAAAAATTATCATTAAAATTTATAAGATATACTTTTTTTGTTGCTCTTGTAAATGCGGTATATAGCCATCTGAGATAATTTTTATTTAAAAATTCTTTTTTAAAAAAACCTTGATCAATGAATACTTCGTTCCATTGTCCTCCTTGAGATTTATGACAAGTTATCGAATATGCAAATTTTACCTGTATGGCATTAAAGAATTTATTTTTCTTTATTTTTTTATTTCTATCTTTTTCTCCTTTATAATCTAATGCTATTTCCTCGTACAATTTTTTATATTGTTGATAGTTTAGAGAAGGTGATTCTGAATTAATTGAATCTAATAATAAAATTGTCTCTATCTCATCTTGATCTGGATAATCAAGCATTTTAATTAATACAAAAGCAAATTGAAATCCGTATATTTTTTTAATTTCATTAATTTTTAATACTTCTATTATGTCACCGTTTGCAAGAAATCCTACTTCATGATCTTCATCTAACCAATAGTAATTATTTTTTACAACCATCATAATATCTCCAGCAGAAATAATATCTTCTTGCCATAAAATTTCGCTTCTTATTTTTTGATTATATTGATTAGCTCTTTTATTGGATTTACATATTATGGTTGTGTTTTCAATTCCTGAATTACTATATGCACTTTCAATATACTCTTGAAGCTCTTCGCCAGAATTAACTTTTATTACTTCATTTTTCAAATCAATTTTTGGATATACAAACGAGTTTTTTTCAATTAGAGATCTAATATGTGTTGCATTTCTTAAAATAATAGATTTTTCTTGTTGTCTAACTACTTTTTTTAGCTCATTACTAATTACTTGTTTGTTATATTGATTTTTAATGATATTTTCATCTAGTGCAGGGCTTATGTCAAGATTAATTGGTGGTAACTGTGCAGTATCACCAATTAATATAAGTTTACAATCTACTCCCTCATAAACATACTGAATAATATCTTTTAATAATGATCTGTTTCCAATACTATCTTTAGTTTCTTCAGGTATCATTGAAGCCTCATCAACAATAAAAATAGTATTTGTATGATGGTTCTCTTTTAGACTTACGTATGTATTTCCAGTTTTATTTGTTTTAATCCAATATATTTTTCTATGAATTGTTGATGACTTTTTATTTGAGTACAATGAAAGTACTTTTGCTGCTCTTCCAGTGGGGGCAAGTAAAACAGATCTTTTCCCAACAATTGATAATGATTTAATAATTGATGAGATTAATGAAGTTTTACCAGTTCCGGCATATCCCTTTAAAATAAAGATGCTTCTATTTCCTATAGTAGTTATAAAATCTACTAATTGATTGATGGCATCTTTTTGATTGCTATTTGGAGTATGAGAAAAATTAGATTTTAATTTTTCAATTAATTTATTTTTAATGGTGTTCAAATTATATTTACTTCAGGAAGGATTTCAACATTAAATTTGTTAAATACTGATTCTTGTATTTTTTTTGATAGTTCAATGATTTCCCTTCCAGTACCTCCTCCATAATTGACAAGCACTAAAGCTTGTTTATCATAAACACCAATGTTTTTATCTTTAAATCCTTTCCATCCAGCTTTTTCTATAAGCCACCCAGCAGCTATTTTCATATGTGTTTCAGAATCTTTATAGGCAACTAAATCTGGAAAACGTGTCTGTAGTTCTTTGAATTTAGAATTATTAATTATAGGGTTTTTAAAAAAACTTCCGCTATTTCCAATTTTTTTAGGGTCAGGTAATTTTTTTGTTCTTATGTTTATTACAGCTTGACATATTGACTTTGGAGATGGTTTAGATTTTAATGACTCAAGTTCTGATTTTATTGCTCCATATTTTGTAATATTTTGCGCTTTTTTATAAAGTTTAAAATTAACTTGTAGAATTATAATTTTATTTTTTAATTGATTCTTGAAAATAGAATTTCTATATTGAAAATTACAATCTTTATTGTTAATGATTATAGTTTTCCCGCTTGCAATATCATAGTACTTAACAGTTGTAATAGTATCTTTAACCTCAACTCCATATGCACCAATGTTTTGGATGGGTGATGCCCCGACAAGCCCTGGGATTAATGCCAGATTTTCAATTCCTGACAGATTATTTTTAACACTCCATAAAACAAATTCATGCCAATTTTCTCCAGCACCAACCTCTACTTCGACAAAATCTTTTGTATCTAATATTTTTTTAATTCCTAATATGTTGTTTTTTAGAATTAATCCTTCAAAGTTTTTAGAAAAAAGGATGTTAGAGCCTCCACCAAGAATTAAAAGATTTTCATTTTTATATTTTTCATTATCTAAAATTTTTCGAAGAGAATTTTCATTTTCAAATTCAAAAAATAATTTTGTACTTGCTGAAATATTAAATGTGTTGTAATTCTCTAATTGAAAATTGCTTTTAATAGATAGTGTCATAATTCATCTATTGTAATTTCCTGCAATTTTTTTTCTGAGCATTTGATTATTCTAGAACTAAACTTTTTAATTATCTCATAATCGTGTGTAGCAATAACTACAGTTGTTCCTTTTTCATTAATTTCTTTTAAAAGCTCAACTATTTTTTCAGATTTTTTTGGATCTAAGCTTCCTGTTGGCTCATCTGCTAAAATAACTTTAGGTCTATTTAAGAGGGATCTAGCAATTGCAGCTCTTTGTTTTTCACCCCCAGAAAGTTCATGTGGCATTTTAGTATTATAATTTTCAAGATGTACACTTTCAAGAACTTCATTTATTCTATTTGAAATTTCATCTTTGTTTTTCCATCCTGTTGCTTTTAAAACAAATTCAAGATTTTCATTTATAGTTCTGTCTGATAATAATTGAAAGTCCTGAAAAACAATTCCTAAATCTCTCCTTAGTGATGGAATTTCATTTTTGTTTAATTTATTTAAATTGTAATCTGTAACAAATATATTTCCGGCAGAAACACTGACTTCTGCATAAAATGATTTAACTAAACTGCTCTTTCCACTTCCTGTTTCACCAACCAAATAAATAAAATCTCCTTTACTAATTGAAAGATTAATATTGTCAAATATTAGTCTTTCATCTTGATGAATATTAACTCCTTCAAGTAAAATAATAGGTTTATCCATTTTTTGGAATGTATTTGTGAATTTTTCCAAAAGGTAATTTTTCAATAATCTTAGTTAATTCTTCTGCGTATTGCTTTAAATTATTTTTTTCAAGACCTCTTTCAATTTGACTTACTCTAAAGTATGCTCTTAAAGTCATTTTTTCATCTCTAATTTGTATAAAATCAGGTATGATTTTGGTTCCCTTAATTTTTAAGATATAAAACACAATGCAAAATAAAAACATATGCCTAATTAAACGAAATTTTTTGTTTCTAATTGTTCAAAATCTTTGTTGAAAACTTAAAACTTATAATATGTACTTATTTGTGATTATATATAAATTTATTCATCATAATTTTTTGTATTGAAAAAAAATATAATTTTTCTCATTTTTTATTTTGCGCTACTTTCTTTAAATGCGCAAGATCAGAAATTTCAACAAGCACTTAAATTTTTTGATCAAAAGCAATTTACTTTAGCTCAATTGCTTTTTGAAGAAGAAGGTGGAGAAACAGCTTTATTTTATAATGCTAGATGTTCTCAAGAATTAAATCTAGAAAACGCTGAAGATCTCTTTCTTCAATTGCTGGATGAATATCCATTTTCAATATATTACAACGAAGCATATTTAGCTCTTTATCAAATTAATTTTAAACAGGAAAATTATTCTAAAGCCATTGATTTTTTACTTAAATTGAATGAGTTGAATAATAAACAGAGATTTGATTTGGCCTATTCATATTTCCAAATTGATTCTTTAGATTTGGCCAAATTAAATTTTTCAAAATTATTACAGATTGAATCTGATTATCAATCTGCATCTAAATATTATTTTGCTCACATTTCATATCAATCACAGAATTATCAATCATCTCTTAGGTGGTTTAAGGAACTAATAAATGATAAAAAGTTCAAACATATTGTTCCATATTACATAGCGCAGATTTATTATTATCTCAACGAATATGAACAATTAATAGATTTTTTATATCCAATAATTGATAATGTTGTTAAATCTAGAAAATTAGAAGCAAATAGATTACTGGGAGGAGCATTTTATAGGCAAAAAAACTATCTCAATGCTGTTAAGTTTTTAAAAGTTTATTCTGATTTATCTGATAATGTAAAAGATTTAGAAAATTTTATGCTTGGTTTTTCTTACTATCAAATTTCTGATTATTTATTAGCAGTTGAGTATTTAAACAAGGTAAAAATTGAAGATAATAGACAGGGGCAAATTACCTCATATTATTTAGGGGCAAGTTATCTTAGATTAAATAAAAATAATTATGCCTTACAAGGATTTAAAAAGGCTTCAAAAATGGATTATGATAAGGAAATTAAAGAAGAATCCTTGTTTAATTACGCCAAATTAGCTTATGAATTAGATTTGCCATTTGAAAACACATTATCCATTTTTCAGGAATTTAGTTTATCGGCTACCAGTATAGAAAAAAAGGAACATATTAAATCTTTATCTGTTTCTGTATTAAAGGGTACAAGTAATTATATTGATGCTTATACTTCATTACAAGGTAAAAGTCAATTATCTTTTGAAGAAAAAATAATGCTTCAAGAATTGACTTTTTTTATAGGTATTCAAGAGTTCAATAATAAAAATTTTCAATCCTCAATTAAATTCTTTAAAGAATCAATTCAAGCTGCAGAAAACGATAAGTTAATGTCAGCTGCAAAAATTTGGCTAGCTGATGCATATTTTCAAACTCAAGAATTTGAGTTGGCTAAAGATGTTTATTCACAGTCTTTAATTGTTGGAGATTCATTTTTAACCAGTTTAAAATTGTATAATGAAGCATATACACTTTTTCAATTAAATGAATTTAAAGAGTCAGCAATAGTTTTTCGAACATATATAAAAGATGATATTGATTCTATGTTTTTAAATGATTCATATTTAAGAATTGCTGATTGTTATTATATGATAAAAGACTTTGTGCTTGCTGAAAAATATTATGAAAAATCAATTTCATTAAATCTATTTGATATAGATTATGCTTTATTTCAAAGATCACTTTGCATGAGTTTACTTAACAATAATTCAAAAAAAGTTCAATTGCTAAATAGAATAGTGAAAGATCACAAAAACTCTATTTATTTGGATGATGCTTTGTTTTTGTTTGCAGAATATCTAAAAAACAGTAATAAGTTTGATGATGCCATTAAATATTATGACGATGTAATAAAAACAACAACAGATGATGATTTGAAGGCAAAATCTAATCTTGGAAAAGCAATGATTTATTTTAATAATGATGAAATACAAAATGCTATTGAACATTATAAATTAATAATTGAAAAATTTCAGAACACTTCATCATTTAAAGAAGCATTAATTGGTCTTAAATCTATTTATGTTGGAATTGCAAAAGTTGATGAATACATTTCCTTTATTAACACAATTCCTCAGTATAAAATAAGCTTGTCGGAACAAGATTCCCTTTCTTATAGTGCTGCTTTTATGAAGTTTTCAGAACAAGACTATAAGACATCAAGTATTGCATTTAAAAAATATATTGATGAGTTTAATCAAGGGATTTTCTTATATGATGCTTACAATTATCTTGCTTATTCTCATCTTTATATGGGCGATTCTATAGAACCAATTAAATATTTTAAATATCTAATAGACAATAATGTCAACCAATATTTAGAAAATGCATTGATTCACCTTTCAAGGGTATATTTTAAACAGCAAGATTACAACACGTCAAATATTTATTATACAGCACTAGAAAAAATTGCTTCAAGTAACAGCTTAAAAAGAGAAGCATTAATTCGATTAATGTATGGTCATGAAAAAGGAAGCAAAAAGCAAGCAATGAATTATGCTTTAAAAGTACTAGATTTAGATAAAATAGATGATTGGTTAATTTCTAAAGCTAAACTTATAATTTCTAGATATGATTTTGAATTAGGAAATTATAACAAAGCAAAAACTTTATTTGAGCAGATTGTTAATATAGATAATAATAGCGAAGGGGCTGAAGCAATGTATAATCTTATTTATTTAAGTTATTTAGATGATAGTTTAGATTTATGCGAAGATTTAATATTTGAGATGCCAGAAAAATTTTCAGATGATTATTTTATTGCTAAATCATTTATCTTGCTTTCTGATATATACCTAAAAAAGGAAAATAAATTTCAAGCTAAGGCAACACTTGAAAGTATAATAGAAAATTATAGCGGTGAAGATTTAAAATTAATTGCTCAAAAGAAAAGAGAAGAAATAATTGAATCTGAACTTACTACAAATAAAAATGAAGAGATAGAAATATTTTATATGGATATTTTTGAAGACGACTTAGAATATGAAAATTTTAACGATACAACAATTATCTATGAATAAATTAATATTTATCGGATTATTTCTAATTGTAAATAATTTGTTTTCTCAGGATTTAAAAACAACTGAAATAGAAGTTGTAGAAGGATTAGATGTCAGTATTCCAGAAGCAAATAAATTGAATGTTAAGGGAAGCTTTCAAGATACTACTGAAGTTGATAAAACTCAAGAATATTCATTTGTAGATAAATATCTTTTTTCATCATTTGATTTAAGACCATTGTCAGCTGCTAAAATCAAAAGAAAGATTGATCAGAGGGTCAATTATGCAAATTTTTATTTTGCTTTAGGAAATCGTAAGTATAAATTTGGTAATATTAATTATAGTGGAAAATTAAAAGATAAGCTAATTTATAGTTTGGGCTTTAAAATTGATCTTTTTGATTATACCACAAAAAATGATATAAATGTCAAAAAAGAGTCACGTGAATATTATTTATACATTAAAAGTATTTTAAAAAAAGGGGTTTTAAATTCCAGATTAAGTATTTTAGATTTATCTGAATTTCATCAGCAAAGTAAAGAAGAAACGCCAGATAGAACTTATTCAGAGGTTTTAATTTCGTATAATTCTAGTGATAATAAAAAATTACAACACTCTACTCAATTACTATTAAAAGATTTTAATAATCAAATAGAAAATCAAATAGGTTTGTATACAGATATTTCATATTCGATTAATAACTTTCCATTTGAACTATCTCTTGAGTACAATAACTATATAAATTATATTAATAGTGATCCTTCTTTTGAAGTTGATAAATTGGATGTTAAAATTTTGGATGTCACTCCGAATCTTTCAATGGAGAAATATGGTTTTGGAATAGATTTAGGCTTTAATCTTGGAATTGGTATTGCTCCTGAAAAATCTTTAGATATTTTCCCAATAATTGAAATTAATAAAGAATTAGTAGATAATATAATTAATTTAAGTTTTGGTATTGATAGAGACGATTATAGAAACACTATAAGTACACTTACTTTAGAAAATCCTTATATTCATACTCCAGGAATAAGTACAAATGTTGAGGATTCTATTGGTTATTTTCATGAACTGGAAACAACAGATATTTATGAGTGTTATATAAATTTAGACAATAAACTCTCTAAAAATCAGATTTTATCATTAAATCTTGGATATGGCAAATTGTTAAATTTTCATTATTTCGATTATGATGAAACTTTAAATCTCAATAGATTTGATGTTAACTATATTGAGACTTGGCGCTTAAGAGCAAAAGCAAATTATCAAAGAAAATTCAACAATATTCTTTCTTTAAACTTAGATGTTCAGTATAATTGGTATAATGAAGAAATTCCTCATAAAACTAATTTAGAGGCTAATTTAACATTACCTGTAAAATTTAGAGAAAAATTAAAATTTATTCCATCTGTTAAATATATTGGTGAGCGAAAGTATAGCTATATGTCTGGATTGTCTATTTCGCCTCCTGAAATAGTTTTTGATAATTTAGATGATCAATATTTAGCTAATTTAAAAATCTATTACTCATACACTGAAAAACTTGATTTTTCAATTGAAATAAATAATATTTTGGATGAGCAAAAACCATATTGGTACGGATATGACCAAATTGGTTTAAATTTCAACTTTTCTGTCAATTATATTCTCTAAAAAGTTATCAACTTTTGTTGATAAAATAAGCTTATTTTTCTTACTAAAAAAGTCCTGTTTGAAGGATGGAAAAATTATATTTGTTGATATATAAATAATTCAAATTTTATGTCTGAAGAAATAAAAAATAATGAAGAGTATGGAGCTGGAAATATTCAAGTTCTTGAAGGATTAGAAGCTGTAAGAAAAAGACCTGCAATGTATATTGGTGATGTTGGTCAGAAAGGACTTCATCATCTTGTTTACGAAGTAGTTGATAATTCAATTGATGAGGCATTAGCTGGACATTGTTCTAATATTGATGTATTTATAAATGAAGATAATTCAATTACTGTAAAAGATAATGGTAGAGGTATACCAACTGATATGCACGAAAAAGAAAATAAATCTGCTCTTGAGGTTGTTATGACAGTTCTACATGCTGGAGGTAAATTTGACAAAGGATCCTATAAAGTTTCTGGAGGACTGCATGGAGTGGGAGTTTCTTGTGTAAATGCACTTTCGACAGATTTACGAGTTGAAGTTCATAGAGGAGGTAAAAAGTTTGAACAAGAATACAAGATTGGTATACCACAATATGATGTTAGAGAAATTGGAACAACAGATAGAACTGGAACAGAAGTTACATTTAAGCCCGATGCTTCAATCTTTGTTGAAACAATTTATCATTATGATATACTTGCTGCAAGATTAAGAGAGTTATCATTTCTAAATAAAGGAATTCATTTAAGCATAACTGACAAAAGAAGAAAGAATGAAGATGGAACTCATGTTGGAGAGAAATTCTTTTCTGAAGTTGGTTTGCAAGAGTTTGTTACTTTTCTTGATTCTACAAGAGATCCAATTTTAGAGGGTGTTATATATTTTGATGGAGAAAAAAATGGTGTTCCTGTTGAAGTTGCTATGGTCTATAATAGTTCTTACTCAGAAAATGTCCATTCTTATGTAAATAATATTAATACTCATGAAGGGGGAACTCATCTAGCTGGATTCAGAAGAGCATTAACAAGGACATTAAAAAAATATGCTGATGAATCAGGCCTATTAAAAAAAGTAAAATTTGAAATTAGTGGTGATGATTTTAGGGAAGGCCTAACAGCTGTAGTTTCAGTTAAAGTAATGGAACCTCAATTTGAAGGTCAAACTAAAACAAAACTTGGTAACAAAGAGGTAACAGGAGCTGTAGATAAAGCAGTTGGTGAAATGTTGACTAATTATTTAGAAGAAAATCCAAAGCAGGCTCAAGTAATTGTACAAAAAGTGATTCTTGCTGCAACAGCACGAAATGCAGCTCGTAAAGCCAGAGAACTAGTACAAAGAAAAAATGTTCTTTCCGGTTCTGGTCTTCCTGGAAAACTGTCAGATTGTTCTGAAAGAGATCCAGAAAAATGCGAAATATTCTTAGTTGAGGGAGATTCTGCAGGTGGAACTGCAAAACAAGGAAGAGACAGACATTTTCAAGCAATTATGCCCTTAAGAGGTAAGATTTTAAATGTTGAAAAAGCAATGCAACATAAGGTATTTGAAAATGAGGAAATTAAAAACATGTACAAAGCACTTGGTGTTTCATTAGGAACAGAAGAAGATGAAAGAGAACTTAATTTAGAGAAGTTAAGATATCATAAAATTGTAATTATGACGGATGCTGATATTGATGGAAGCCATATTGCCACTTTACTTCTAACATTCTTTTTTAGATATCTAAAACCTCTAATTGAAAATGGATATGTATACATTGCAACCCCTCCATTATATTTATTAAAAAGAGGTAAAGATCACAGATATTGTTGGGATGAAAACAACAGAGATATAATTATCGATGAAATGAAAGGAGGAAAAGATGTCAATGTTGTCATACAAAGATATAAAGGTCTTGGAGAGATGAATGCAGAACAGTTATGGGATACAACTATGAATCCTGAGTTTAGAACCCTTAAAAAAGTTAGTATTGATAGTGCTGCTGAGGCTGATAGAGTTTTCTCTATGTTGATGGGAGATGATGTTCCTCCAAGAAGAGAATTTATTGAAGCAAATGCAAAGTACGCTAACATTGATGCATAATTAAAATAATTCATTATGAAAGTAACAGTAGTTGGAGCAGGAGCAGTTGGGGCAAGTTGTGCAGAATATATTGCCATCAAAAACTTTGTATCAGAAGTAGTTTTACTAGATATTAAAGAAAACTATGCTGAAGGAAAAGCAATGGACTTGATGCAAACAGCATCTCTAAATGATTTTGACACTAAAATTGTTGGAAGTACAAATGACTATTCTAAAACAGCAAATAGTGATATTGCTGTTATAACTAGTGGAATTCCTAGAAAACCTGGTATGACTAGAGAAGAATTAATTGGAATTAATGCAGGTATTGTTAAATCAGTTGCACAACAATTGTTAAAACATTCTCCAGAAGCAATACTAATTATTGTAAGTAATCCTATGGATACTATGACATATTTAACTCATCAGGTATGCGGTATTCCAAAAAATCGAATTATTGGTATGGGTGGAGCCTTGGATAGCGCAAGGTTTAAATATAGGCTAGCAGAGGCTTTAGAATGTCCTATATCCGATGTTGATGGAATGGTAATTGGTGGTCATTCAGACAAAGGAATGATTCCTTTAACAAGGTTAGCAACAAGAAATAGTGTAAGGGTTTCTGAATTTCTTTCTAATGATAGACTTGAAAAGGTATTGAATGATACTAAAGTTGGGGGTGCTACATTAACATCAATGCTTGGAACTTCAGCTTGGTATGCACCTGGAGCTGCAGTTTCAGCTCTTGTACACTCAATATCATGCGATATGAAAAAGATTTTCCCATGCTCTGTTTTACTTGCAGGAGAATATGGCTTAAGTGATTTGTGTATAGGTGTTCCTGTTGTTGTTGGTAGAAATGGAGTTGAGTCAATTGTACAAATTGATTTGAATGAGAATGAAAAGCATACACTTCAAGAATCTGCAATTGCTGTAAATCAAACTAATAAACTTCTTGCAGATTTGAAAATTTAATAATTCACAAAATATAGTTTCTTATTGTTGTTTTCATAAAACTTTATATTTTTGCATTCCAAATTTTAAAATATGAGAAAAGGTATTCATCCAGAAAATTATAGGTTATGTGTTTTCAAGGACATGTCAACAGACTATGCAATTTTAACTAAATCATGTGCTGAATCTAGTGAAACAATTAAGTGGGAAGATGGAAAGGAATATCCCTTAATAAAAATGGAAATATCATCTGATTCACATCCATTTTATACAGGTAAGTCAAAACTTGTTGATACTGCCGGACGTATTGATAAGTTTAAGAGTAAATACGAAAAATTTAAAAAATAATTTTATAATTTTTTACTATCCAAATAACCCTGTACATATGTATGGGGTTTTTTAATTAAGTTTGCTTAAAATTGTGATATGAATATTATCTTATTTGATAACAATAGATCTGAATTTTTTCCACTTTCATTCACACGTCCTATATCTTTGTTTAGAGTAGGTATTTTTACAATAAAAGAAAAATGGGAAAAATATTTTGACTCAGTTTCTGTATATACAGATGACTATTTGTCAAACAAATATCCATCAATAGTTAAAGATGATAATATATGGATAAATGCTCAGTTAATTCCAAATGATTCAATAATTACTGAAATTAATAACTTAAGAATTGGAGAATCTCTTAAAAGGGATTCTAAAATTTTAGCATTTCGAAGTAAAGATTTTAAATCAAATAATCTAAATGAAATTTCATCAAATGCTCAATTTTCTTTTTTAAATTCTATAACTGATATTTTTACAATAAACGGTGCTGAAATAAAAAATGACTTTCTTTTTATTTCATCAGATAAAACAACTGATTGGCAAGGTCAAAATGATTCTGAGTTATTAACAAATTCTAACATAAAAATTGGACAATATCCAATTTATGTTGAAAAAGGTGCCAAAATAAATCATAGTATTTTTAATACTACAAGTGGGCCTATTTATATTGGAAAAGATGCTGAGGTCATGGAAGGATCAATAATTAGAGGGCCTTTTGCTATGTGTAACAATTCTGTTTTAAAAATGGGTGCTAAAATTTATGAATCTACAACGATTGGACCTTATTCTAAAGTAGGTGGAGAAGTAAATAATTCTATATTTTTTGGATATTCATCAAAAGCACACGACGGGTTTTTAGGTAATTCAATAATAGGTGAATGGTGCAACCTTGGTGCTGATACAAATAATTCTAATCTTAAAAATAATTATGAAAATGTTAAGATATGGAATTATAGTATTAACTCATTTAAAGATACACAATTACAATTTTGTGGACTAATTATGGGAGATCATTCAAAATGTGGTATAAACACCATGTTTAATACAGGAACTGTTGTAGGAGTTGGATCAAATATTTTTGGATCGGGTTTTCCAAGAAACTTTATTCCTTCATTTAGTTGGGGTGGTAGTTCTGGTTTTACAATTCATAATTTAAATAAATTTTTTATAACTGCTGAAAAAGTGTTGTCAAGAAGACACGAAGTATTATCAGACAATGAAAGACAAATTTTGTCACAGGTCTACAATATGACAAAAAGTTATAGAAACGAAAAATAGCTGACATAAAGGCAACATATATACGCTTGGCATAGTTATTGACATAAATAACTTTAGAAATAATGTTATATGAAAAAAATAGAAATAAAGGACATACTTTTTTCATCATCATTAGATGGTGAAAGTGAATTTTTTCCTCTTTTGAGTGATGAAGATGAGCAAAAAATTGATAAAGAAAAAAATCCTAAAGAATTACCAATTCTTCCATTAAGAAATACTGTTCTCTTTCCAGGGGTGATTATTCCTATTACTGTTACAAGAGAAAGATCTGTAAAATTAATCAAAGAAGCTGAAAAGAATAATAAAATAATTGGTGTAGTAGCTCAAAAAGATTCAAAGATAGAGTTGCCTAAAAAAGAGGATCTTAATAAAATTGGAACAGTAGCACAAATTCTAAAAGTTTTGAAGATGCCTGATGGAAATATTACTGCCGTCATACAAGGAAGAAAAAGATTTGAATTAGAAGAGATTATTTCTGATGAGCCATACTACAAAGCAAAAATTAAAGACTACATTGAATTAAAACCATATTCAGATAAAGAGTTTGATGCACTAGTTGATTCAATAAAAGATATTGCGTTAAGAATTATTAATGAATCTCCAAATATTCCAAATGAAGCTTCAATTGCTATAAAAAATATTAAAAGCTCGTCTTTTGTAATAAATTTTGTCTCCTCAAATATGACAATTAGTATGGAAAATAAACAAATGTTACTTGAGGAAATAGATCTTAAAAAACGTGCTATAAGAGTACTTGAGCTTTTATCAAAAGAGCTTCAAATGTTGGAAATGAAAAATGAAATTCAATCTAAAGTGAGAACTGATTTGGATCAACAGCAAAGAGAATATTTCTTACATCAACAAATGAAAGCTATTCAAGAAGAATTGGGTGGGGCCGGATCAGGTAAAGAGATAGAGGAGATGAGAAATCAAGCTAAAAAAAAGAAATGGTCAGATTCAGTTAAAGAAGCATTTGATAAGGAGTTGAAAAAGCTTCAAAGAATGAATCCTTCCATGTCTGATTATTCTGTGCAAAGGAGTTATTTAGAGCTTATTTTAGATTTACCGTGGAACAAGTATACTAAAGATGTTTTTGATTTAGCTAAAGCTAATAAAATTTTAAATAGAGATCATTTTGGTCTAGATGAAGTTAAAAAAAGAATTATTGAGCATCTTGCTGTTCTAAAATTAAAAGGAGATATGAAATCTCCTATTATCTGTCTTTATGGTCCTCCTGGGGTAGGAAAAACATCACTTGGAAAATCAATTGCAGAGGCATTAGGAAGGAAGTATCAAAGGGTATCACTAGGTGGATTAAGAGATGAGGCAGAAATAAGAGGTCATAGAAAAACATATATTGGTGCAATGCCAGGAAGAATAATTAAGGCCATTAAAAAGTCTGAATCTTCTAATCCTGTATTTGTATTAGATGAAATTGATAAAGTAACAAGAGATTCGCATGGAGATCCTTCATCTGCGCTTTTAGAAGTTCTTGATCCGGAACAAAATGAGCAATTTCATGATAATTATTTAGAATTAGAATACGACCTGTCAAAAGTATTATTTGTTGCAACTGCGAATTCTTTATCTTCAATTCAACCTGCATTGCGAGACAGAATGGAAATAATTGAAATTAATGGATATACTGTTGAAGAAAAGGTAAAAATAGCCCAAAAGCATTTACTGCCAAAACAATTACTAGCTCATGGATTAAATAAAAATGATTTAAAAATTAAAGATTCAGTTTTAGAGAAAGTAATTGATCAATATACTAGAGAATCTGGTGTAAGAGGTTTAGAGAAAATGCTGAGTAAAATGATAAGATATGCTGCTAAGTCAATTGCAATGGAAGAACAATATAATTCAAATATTGATAATGCAACAGTTGAAAAGGTACTGGGTCCTCCTAAATTTGACAGAGATAGATTTTTAGAAAATACTATACCTGGTGTTGTTACTGGATTAGCGTGGACAAGTGTTGGAGGAGACATTTTATTTATCGAAAGTAGTTTAAGTAAAGGTAAAGGTCAATTAACTATAACTGGCAACATTGGAAAAATAATGAAAGAATCAGCAACATTGTCTCTTGAGTTTTTGAAATCAAACTCAGAAAAATATGGGATAGACAATTCTTTATTTCAAGATACAAATGTACATATTCATGTTCCAGAAGGGGCAACCCCTAAAGATGGACCATCGGCTGGGATAACTATGTTTACATCACTAGTGTCAGTATTTACTCAAAGATTAGTAAAGAAAAATATTGCAATGACCGGAGAAATAACTCTTAGAGGTAAAGTTCTTCCAGTTGGAGGAATAAAAGAAAAATTATTAGCTGCAAAAAGATCTGGAATTTCTGAGATTATTTTATCAACTCAAAACAAAAAAGATGTTTCAATTATCAACAAACAATATTTAAAGAATATGACGTTTCATTATGTAGATAATATGCATGAAGTTATTGATATTGCACTTGAAAAGAAATAAATAAAACATAATGAAATACAAGAGTTTTCTTTTTTTGTTTTTCACTTTTTTTAATTCTTTCTCACAGAATGGAAATACATCATATCAATTTCTGAATTTTGAAACTTCACCTAGATCAGTTGCAATGGGAGGAGATTTAATATCCATATACGATAATGACTTATTAATTTCTCAAAAAGTTCCATCCATACTTAGTTCTGAAATGAATAATGATCTGAGTTTTAGTTATGTTGATTATTTTGCAGATATAAATATAGTTTCATTTAGTTACGCAAAAAATTTCAAGGACATAGGTTGTCTTTCTCTTGGTATAATTTCAGCTGATTATGGAGAGTTTTTATCAGCAACAGAAATTGGAGAACAAAACTCAATCTTTTCAGCAAGTGATCAAATTATTAATTTTGGTTTTGGAAGAAGTATTTCAAATAGAATTAATATTGGGTTTAATATAAATTATTTTAATTCTTCATATGAGAGCTATCAATCGAGTGCTATTACATCAAATATTTCATCCACCTATCACAACTCAGAAAATGGATTACATAGTACATTGTTATTTAAAAATATAGGAAGACCTGTAAATGCCTATACTTCAGATAATGAAAAAATTCCCTTTGAAATTCAACTTGGACTTTCAAAAAAACTTGATCACCTTCCTTTCAGGTACTCTATTGTATACAATAATTTAAATAAGTTTGATATTTCCAATGAATATTCATTAAATAGCTTCACAAATAATAATTCAGGTGAGATAGAATTTAGTGATGAAAGTATTGCTAAAACATTTTTACGTCACATAATTATTTCTGGTGAACTTAATCTATTTAAAGAAAATCTTTTTGTTAGAGGAGGGTTTAACTTTCAAAGAAGATTTAATAACACTTTAGATTCTTATGCAGGTTTAGTTGGTTTTTCATTTGGTTTGGGAATGAAAGTGTCAAAATTTAGAATAAATTACAGTAGATCATCATATCATTTATCTGGACAAATTAATTCTTTTTCTCTAAATACAAATCTAAGTACATTTGGTATATGAATAAAAAAGCAATAAATATAGCTATTGATGGATATTCCTCTTGTGGAAAGAGCTCTATTGCCAAAGAAATTTCAAGGAATTTTAATATGATTTATGTTGATTCAGGTGCAATGTATAGAGCCATAACTCTTTTTTGTTTAGAAAAAAACATAATTAATGATAAAAAATTTGATGAAAGCAAAGTTGTTGAATTATTAAATCAAATTGAAATAAAATATAATTACAATATAAACGCCAATATTTCTGAGATTTTTTTGAATGGAGTGAACGTTGAAAACAAAATAAGATCCAAAAAAGTGTCTCAATTTGTTAGTAAAATTAGTCAGATACATGAAGTAAGAAAAAAGTTAATAAAAATTCAAAAAGATATTAGCCTAAATAAAAATGTTGTGATGGACGGTAGAGATATTGCTACAAAAGTAATGCCTAATGCAGATTTGAAATTTTTTATTACAGCAGATGTAAAAATCAGAGCAAAAAGACGTTATGATGAGTTAAAAACATCTGACAAAAGCTTAACTTTTTCTGAGGTGTTATATAACTTAAATGAAAGAGATAATGATGATGTTAACAGAGAGATCAATCCTTTAATAAAATCTAAAGATGCTATTGTAATTGATAATACTTCTCTTAATTTTGCACAACAAAACGAACTAATCTTTAATTATATTCATAATGTCACAACTTAAAATTACTGTAGATCCAAAGTCAGGTTTTTGTTTTGGAGTTGTATATGCCATTGAAATGGCAGAGAATATTTTAAAGGAAGAAAACAAATTATATTGTCTTGGAGATATAGTTCACAACAATAGAGAAGTTGATAGATTGAATAATTTAGGATTAGAAATCATAGATCACAAACGCTTAAGCGAACTGAATGATTGTAAAGTCTTAATTAGAGCACATGGTGAACCTCCATCAACCTATGAAACTGCATTAAAAAATAATATAGAATTATTGGATGCTTCATGCCCAGTTGTTTTAAAATTACAACATCAGATAAAAGAAGGCTATGAAACAATCAAAAAAATTGATGGACAAGTAATAATTTATGGTAAAGAAGGACATGCTGAAGTAACTGGTTTAGTTGGACAAACTAATGGAGAAGCAATTATTGTAACTACAAAAGAAGATATTTCCAAAATAGATTTTGAAAAACCAATTTATATTTATTCTCAAACAACAAAGAGTCCAAAAGCTTTTCAAATTATAGTAGATGAAATTAGAAAGGAATTAATTGATTTGGGCAAAGATGTTGATTTAAAATTTGTTGTTCATGACACTTTATGTAGACAAGTTTCTGGTAGAGAACCTCAGCTAAAAGCATTTGCTAGTGAAAATGATGTCATAGTCTTTGTTAGTGGCACAAAGAGTTCGAATGGAAAAATGTTATTTCTATCATGTAAAGAGCAAAACAAACAATCTTATTTTGTTTCAGACACAAAAGAAATTGATGAGAATTGGTTTAAAAACTCTAACTCAGTTGGTATTTGTGGTGCAACTTCAACACCAAGATGGTTAATGGATGAAGTAGCAGATCATATTAAGCAAATTTCCTAGATTATTTATTTTAAAATAAAAGATGTATATTTGCCGCCCAATTTAGTGGTGCATATGTAAGATAACTAGATTGATAAAACAAATATTAAAAGCTTTTCAAATTTGTTGCATTTAAATCTTACTAACAAATTGAAGATACAAAACCCCCTCTTGTAATGTCAAAAAAACAAGAAGAAAAAACCAAAAAAAAAGATGTTGCAAAAGTTGCAAAAAAGAAAACATCTAAATCAACAAGTAAAAAATCAAAAGAAGTAAAAGAAGCTCCAGTTGCTGAGGAAGTAGTAGAAGAAGCTCCAGTTGCTGAGGAAGTAGTAGAAGAAAAACATGAAGAGTTCAGTTGGGACTCTGTTCTTAAAGATGAAGTGTACTCTGATAAAGAAAGAGCTGAATTGATTAACACATATTCAGAAACACTTCCTGTTGTAGAATCTAAGCAAGTTATTGATGGTATTGTAGTTGCTATTTCTGATAGAGAAGTTATAGTTGATATCAATTTTAAGTCAGACGGTGTAATATCAAGTTCTGAATTTAAATATAACGAAGATCTAAAAATAGGGGATTCTGTAGAGGTTTTAGTTGAAAAACAAGAGGATAAAAATGGACAATTAATATTATCTCATAGAAGAGCTCGTGTTTTAAGAGCTTGGGAAAAAGTAAATGTAGCTCTTGATACAGGTGAAATAGTTAATGGTCAAATTAAAAGTAGAACTAAAGGTGGTATGATTGTTGACGTATTTGGTATAGAATGTTTCTTGCCTGGATCTCAAATTGATGTTAAGCCAATAAGAGACTATGATGAATATGTCGGTAGAAAAATGGAGTTTAAGATTGTAAAAGTTAATGAATCATTTAGAAATGTTGTTGTTTCACACAAGGCATTGATTGAAGCAGATCTTGCTGTTCAAACTAAAGAAATAATGTCTAAACTTGAGAAAGGACAAGTGATTGAAGGAACAGTTAAAAATATTACATCATATGGTGTTTTTGTTGATCTTGGAGGTATTGATGGGTTAATTCATATTACTGATTTATCTTGGGGTAGAGTTTCTCATCCAGAAGAAATTGTAACATTAGATGAGACTATAAATGTTGTGATTCTTGATTTTGATGAAGGTAAAAGTAGAATTCAGCTAGGTCTAAAGCAATTAGGATCTCATCCATGGCAAGATTTGGATGAAAAACTTCAAGTGGGAGATGTTGTTAAAGGAAAAGTAGTAGTAGTTGCTGATTACGGAGTGTTTGTTGAATTACAGGCTGGAGTTGAAGCTTTATTACATGTTTCTGAAATGTCATGGTCAACACACTTAAGAAGTGCAAATGATTTCTTTAGTAAAGGTGATGATGTTGAAGCAAAGATTTTAACTTTAGATAGAGAACAAAGAAAAATGTCACTAGGGCTTAAACAAATGTTGCCAGACCCATGGGCAGAAATCGAAACAAAATATCCATTAAACTCTAAGCTAACTGTAAAGGTTAGAAACTTTACAAATTTTGGAATTTTTGTTGAGCTAGAAGAAGGTGTTGATGGTTTAGTACATATCTCTGATCTCTCTTGGCACAAGAAAATTAAACATCCTGCTGAATTTACTAAAGTAGATTCAAGTCTAGATGTTATTGTTTTAGATATAGATAAAGAAAATAGGAAAATAAGCCTTGGTCACAAACAAATTGAAGAAAATCCTTGGGATAAGCACGAAAAGGTTTATGCTTTAGGAAGTGAATTTGAAGGTCATGTTACTGAGGAATATGATAAAGGTTCATTGGTACTATTAAATGACGATATTGAAGCATTTGCACCAAAACGTCATCTTGAGAAAGCAGATGGTAGTTCTGCTAAAATTAATGAGAAACTTAAGTTTAAAGTAATTGAATTTTCAAAAGAAAATAAAAAGGTACTTGTTTCTCATACAGCATCGTTTAAGGATGAGTTAATAGCAGAAAGTAAAAAGAAAGCGTCAAAGACAAAGAAAGCTGTTCAGCAGATTCAAGAATCTCAACAGCAGTCTACTCTAGGTGATCTTGATAGTTTATCTGCTCTAAAGGATGATTTAGAAAAGGAAAAAAAATAATTAAAGACCCCGTTATCGGGGTTTTTTTTTAAATATATTTGTAAGAAATGAGTTCAAAAAGTAGAGAAATATTAAATAAAAAACAAATTGATATAATTTTTGAACGGTTATGTCATGAGTTAATTGAAAATCATGATGATTTTGAAAATTCGGTACTTGTTTCTTTAATGCCTAGAGGAAGGAATATCGGTAAGAAAATACACGAGAAATTAGAAAAAATAATCGACAAAAAAATTCATTATGGAGAATTAGATAGTTCTTTTCATAGAGATGATTTAAGAAGAAAATCTAAGCCTATCGTTCCACATAAAATGTCAATGAATGTAACTGTTGATGATAAGAAGGTTGTACTAATTGATGATGTATTATATACAGGACGATCAGTTAGATCTGCTATTGATGCAATAATGCCATTTGGCAGACCAAAAACTATTGAACTTCTTGTTTTAATTAATAGAAGATTAACAAGAGAATTGCCAATAGAACCAAACTATGTAGGAAAGGAAGTTGATTCTATTGATTCAGAAAAAGTTGTTGTTAGTATGGATGTTAAAGATGACATTAAGAATATTTTAATTTTAAAATCATAGAATGGATAGTTTATCTGTTAATCATTTACTTGGTATTAAATATTTAAAAAGAAATGATATTGAACTTATTTTTAAGACTGCTGATAATTTTAAAAAAATAATAAATCAACCTATTAAAAAGGTACCATCTTTAAGAGATGTTACAATTGCTAATTTATTTTTTGAAAATTCAACTAGAACCAAACTCTCTTTTGAGATTGCTG
This sequence comes from uncultured Bacteroidota bacterium, assembly GCA_902579065.1. Taxonomy (GTDB): domain Bacteria; phylum Bacteroidota; class Bacteroidia; order Flavobacteriales; family BACL11. The sequence goes on along the minus strand of CACHFI010000006.1, from coordinate 12,590 downwards.
AAAAAAGATTATCTGCAGATGTTTTAAATTTTTCAAGCGCCGCTTCCTCAGTTAAAAAAGGTGAGACCTTATTAGATACAGTGAATAATATTCTTGCTATGAAGGTTGATTTGGTTGTTATGAGACATCCAAATCCAGGGGCATCTGTTTTTTTATCGAGAAATATTGATGCTAGTATAATTAATGCAGGAGATGGTACTCATGAACATCCAACTCAAGCTTTACTTGATGCATATTCAATTAGAGAAAAATATGGAGAAGTATCAGATAAGAATATTGTAATTATTGGAGATATTTTACATTCAAGAGTTGCATTGTCAAATATATATTGTTTGAAAATGTTGGGGGCAAATGTATCTGTGTGTGGACCGATGACTTTGATGCCAAAGTATTTAGATGATCTTGGAGTAAATTATTTTTCAAATTTAAAAGAAGCCTTAAATTGGTGTGATATTGCTAATGTATTAAGAATACAGTTAGAAAGACAGGATGTTCAACTATTTCCTTCTCTTAGAGAATATTCAAATGTGTATGGTATAAATTATGCTGTTTTAGAGAAATTGAATAAAGAAATTACTATTATGCATCCGGGTCCTATAAATAGAGGAGTTGAACTTACTTCTGATGTTGCTGATTCATCTCATTCACTTATTTTAGATCAAGTAGAAAATGGTGTAGCAATTAGAATGGCAGTATTATTTTTGCTTTCAAATAAATTAAATTAATGGATAATACTCTTGTTTTTAAAATTTCAGATGAAAATGATTTTTCAAAACTTAATTCAGCGCAAAGTGTTAGAAACTTCATTGCTGACTTGACTGACATTGATAATAATACAATAAATTTGTTAAAAGATAAATTTGTTGCTTTTGATAAAATCATTTACCAAAACAAGGGCTCTTTTGTAATAGTATATAATTATGATTTTGATGAAAATCTTAATATTGTTCCAACTCTTCAAGAAGCCTATGATTTTATTGATATGGAAGAAATAGAAAGACAATTAGAACTTTAAAACTTACAATATGAAAAGACTTATTCTTACAATAACTATTATTTTCTCATCACACTCATTATTTTCTCAATGCACCCCTGACACAACGATAACATCTCCTAATATTTACCCTGACGAAATAACTAATTTGCCAGAAGGTTTTGTCGGTCAGCCATATGTAGCTCAAATTGATGTTTTAACTCCACTCGATACATCTGTTTCATTAAGCGGAATAAATGTTAATGTAACTATCGATAATATTGAATTAACAAGCGTTAGTGGCTTGCCTAATAACTTTACTTATTCATGTAATCCTCCAACATGTGTTTTCCCAGGTGGTACATATGGATGTGCTGAAATTTTTTCTACTGTAGATCCTTCAACTGCTGATATTGGTTATTATCCTTTGACTATGACTACATCAACTTTGGCAATAAACGTACCATTAATTGGTAGTTTAACACAAGTAGATACTGTTGATTATTTTTATATTGATATTTCAAATACTGCTGCCACAATTGAACAATTAACTAATTCAACATTAAAAATTCTTGATGTATATCCAAATCCTGTATCTAATCAGGCTAACTTTCAATTTGTTATTGGAAAATCAGAGTTTGTTGATTTTTATATTATTGATTGTTTAGGGAAAATAATTAGTCACAAAAAAATTCACGCTGTTACAGGTGTAAATAAATTTCAATTTGATTTATCAGAATTCTCTGAAGGTATATACTCGTACAGCTTTGTAACATCAGATAAATTTATTTCAAAAAAACTATTAGTTAGCGATTTCTAATGTCATATAAATTAACAATTTTAGGATGTGACTCAGCTATTCCTACTGTTAACAAACAACAAACCGCTCAGTTATTAAATGTAAATGAGCGGTTTTTCTTAATAGATTGTGGTGAAAATACACAAGTTCAACTCAGAAAATATCAATTAAGTTTTCAAAGGATAAATCATATTTTCATTAGTCATCTACATGGAGATCATTATTTTGGTTTAATAGGTTTGATTACTAGTATGCATCTTCTTGGACGAAAAAAAGAGTTACATATTTATGCTCACATTGAGTTAAAGGAAGTAATAAATGTACAGCTTTCTGCTTCTAATACTTCTCTTAACTTCCCTCTTTTTTTTCATGAAATTCCTTTAGATGAAGAAATCATCCTTTTTAAGGATGATACTTTAGAGGTTCGAAATATAATTTTAGATCACACAATTGTTTGTTCTGGATTTATTTTTAAAGAAATTAAACACAAAAGAAAAATAAAAAAAGAAAAGTTGGAGAAGTTTGAAATTCCTTTTGATAAAATTCCAGAATTGAGAAAGGGAAGAGATATAAAATTAGATAATGGAAAAGTTATTTTTAATTCAGATGTTACAAAAGATCCAACTGCGCCATTTTCATATGCTTATTGTACTGATACAAGATTTTGTTCAGACATAGTTAAAAAAATTAAGAATGTTGATGTCCTTTATCATGAAGCTACTTTTTCTGATAAAGATTTTAAAATCGCAAATAAAACAGGTCATTCTACAACCAAAGAAGCAGCAAAAATTGCGAAAAAAGCACATGTTAAACGTCTTATAATTGGTCATTATTCAAAAAGATATTCAAATTTAAATGAACTGTTAATGGAAAGCAAAGAAATATTTGAAAATACATTCTTAGCAAAAGAAGGAGATATTTTAGATTTTGAGACTTTATATAAATCAAATAATATTTAGGTATATTTGCTTGTAAAATATGTAAATGAGACAAGTTATCACTAGCGTTTTTTGTGTTTTCATCTGTATTTCAAGCGCATTTTCACAGATAGATACTATTTCTATTCAAGGAATTGATTGTTATAACGATACAGGTTTTATTAAACTTGTATTGTCTAATAATTCCTATGTCCTTGAAGCAGATGATTGGGAACATCAACCTTATGATGATTCATTATGGTATCCTGTTGATACCAACTCATTATATTTTATAAATCAAACCAATGATTCAATTTTTACTACTCAATGTGGAAAACACAGAGTAACTGTTTTTGATCAATCAAATTTTTCATTTAATGAATATATCTTTTTTATACCATGTCCAGTAACCGTTGGACTGGGTCAAGAACAAAAAATAAAATGTTTTGGAGATTCCTCTGGAATTCTTTCTGCTCCTACTTTTGGAGGTATTGTATTTGATCCAGATTCAAGTACATATGATTCTTTAGGTTTTTATTATCCAAATGACACAACTGGAGACGAATATTATACTTATCAATGGTTTAGTTCAAGCAATTTGCTTGGGGCTAATTTAACGCCAATTGGAGATTCAACAAATATACTCTCAAATGTTTCTGCTGGATTTTATAATGTTGTTGTTACAGATGCAATTGGATGTAGAGATACATTAGATTTTAGAAGAATAAACAACCCGTATCCAATTGAGATAGATAGTTTAAATCTAAATAATATAAGTTGTTTTGGCGGTCAAGATGGTAGTATTATGCTAGCTGTTAAAGGGGGGAGGAAATATCATTCAACTCGAAATTATTCATACTATATACTTGATAATAATAATGATACAATTTATAGAAGTGACGATCTAGTTGTTTCTAATAATTTTTCTCAGCTTGCTGCTCTAAGTGATTCTTCTTTAATTATCGACAGTATTTTATTTGATAATCTTTCATTTGGCACATATAATATTGTTATTGAAGATAGTTTTGGTTGCTTTATTGATACTTTATTTACTTTAACAGAACCTGATCAATATGAGTTATTTGTTTCTGAGGTTATTCCAATACAATGTTTATCTGATTCTGGATTGTTTGTCATCGACTCAATAACTGGTGGTAATGGATCTGAAAATTATTTTTGGACTGAATCAAACACTACTTCAAATTGGTGTTTTGAATTACAAGTAGGTCAAGGCTACGAAATAATTATTTTGGATACGATTTTTGGATGCTCTGATACACTTCTAATTGATACGATCCAAGCTAATTTTGAAATATCTGTTAGTGAAACTATTAATGATGTATTGTGTTATGGTGAAGCTTCAGGCTCTATAAATATTGATACAACTTTTGGTGGTAATTTTCCTTATGTTTATACATGGGGTGGTTTTGGTCAAGGGCCATTATTAGATAGTTTGTTTGAAGGAAATTATTTTCTAGAAGTTGAAGATTCCATAGGTTGTAAACAAACTTTTTATTTTGATGTTGATCAAAATAATTCCATTTATGTTAATCCAAATTTAACTTTACCTTCTTGTAATGGTTTGAGCGATGGAGTTATACATGTCAATGTTACTGGTGGTCAATCTCCGTATTCTTTGAATTGGTCTAATGGAACAGGTACGAGTGATTCACTTTTTGGTCTTCCTGCTGGATCATATACTCTAAATGTGATTGACGATAATTTATGCGAATATAGTACGACATATACTTTAAGCCAACCAGATTCATTATTGCTATATTTTGATAATTATAGCAACCCACTAGATTGTTATGGGGGACTTACGTCTATTTCAGCAATAATTACAGGTGGTACTGGGCCATATAATTTTTTATGGAGTAATGGATCTACTAATTCTCAAAGTGTAATTGGAGCTGGTACTTGGTCTTGTGATGTTATTGATAATAATGGATGTACTGTTTCTGCATCAGTTACCATCACTCAACCAGATGAGTTTTTTATTTCTGATTCATCATCAAATAATCCACTATGTTCAGATGGTGGATCTGCAAGTATTCAAACAACAGGTGGTACACCACCTATTACTTATTTATGGAGTACCGGAGAAACAACACAATCAATTAGTAATGTATTTGTAAGTACTTGTTGGGTAATTGCTACAGATTCATGTGGGAATACAGATTCGGTAGGATTTAATTTACCTCCATATGATTTAATTACAAGTGTTTCTTATAACGACACAAATCACACTTCTTCTGTTGAAGTTGATCCACTATCTTCAGGTACATCATTTTTATATGAATGGTTTGATATTAATGGAGCCTTAGTTTCTAGTAATTTATCGGATGTTGTTAATTTATGTCAAGGAACTTATGTTGTAAAAACTACAGATCAATCCAACGGTTGTTTTGTTGAGGATACTTTAATTGTTGATTGGTATCTACTTGGAGATATTGTTGATTTAGAAAAAACAACAGTATATCCAGATTCATTATTATGGGGCTTTGGTCCTTATACATATTTATGGGGACCATCAAGTGGTTTTGCAACTCAGCAAGCAAATATTTGTCCTGGAGATCATTGGCTGGAAGTTACTGATAGAGATGGATGTACTATTGATACATTTTTTACCATTGATCCAATATCAGTTACTTTAACTCCTGGTGATAATTTAATTGAATGTAATTTAGAAAACTTAGATGTTGAACTGGCAGTTACTCCTGAAGGAGGAACAGATCCATATACTTATTTATGGACAAATGGAGGTACAGATAGTACAACTAATCTTGCTTTATCTCCTGGTCCATTATCAGTGCAAGTGATGGATAATAATGCATGTACTTTAGACACTATTTTCAGAATTGCTGCAATGACACCAGAGTGTGTTCCAAATGTATTTACTCCAAATAATGATCAAGTAAATGACTATTGGAATTTAGAACAAGCATATTTGTATAGTGATTCTGAGATTACAGTTTGGGGAAGGTTTGGAAGAAAGGTGTTTGAATCTGAAGGTTATCAAACTCCTTGGGATGGTAAAACTGAAAATGGAAATGAAGTCCCTGATGGAGTTTATTATTATCACATTGAGTTAGGAAATGGATATGATCCAATTCAGGGAACTGTTACTATTTTAAGATAGTATCTATTATCTTATTTTTTTCACTATTTAAAAACCAGTTTATTGTTTTGTCATTTCTAAACCAGGTAAGCTGTCTTTTGGCTAATCTTCTTGTATTTTTTTTAATTTCTTCAATTGCTTCGTCTAACTCTATATTACTATCGAAGTAGTTAAATAATTCCTTATAACCAACTGTATTTAATGCATTTTTATATTTAAATTTTATTAATGATTTTGATTCTTCGACTAATCCATCATTAATCATCATATCGACTCTTTTATTAATTGTTTTGTACAGATCTTCTCTGTCTGTTTTAATCCCAATTTTAATAATTTGAAAATCTCTCTTTTTTTTCTTTTTTTTATGATATGATGATAACTTATTTCCTGTTCCTATAAAAACCTCCAAGCATCTTTTAAGTCTTTGTGGATTTTTAATATCTGTCTTGCTATAAAGTTCCGGATCTATTTCAAATATTTTTTTCTGTAGCCATTCCAATCCTTTTTCATCAAATTCTTCATTAATAGTTTCCCGAATTTCTTTATTGACATTTGGTATTTCATCTACTCCGTTACAGATAGCATCAATATATAATCCAGAACCTCCCACAAGAATTAAATAATCATTTTTATCAAAAAGTTGTGAGATTTTTTTAATTGCATCATTCTCGTATTGACCAATACTATAATCTTGGTTTATTGAAAGATGTTGAATGAAATGATGCTTTATAAGTTTTTGCTCATCGATAGTAGGTGGGGCTGACCCGATCTTAAGTTCCTTATAGAATTGTCTAGAATCACAAGAAATTATTTCAGTATTTAATTTTTTGGCAATTTCTAAACTTAATGATGTTTTACCACAAGCCGTTGGACCTAAAATAACAACTAATTTTTTAGTAGAATTCATCCTCTTCTTCTTCAGAGCAAAAATCGTTTTCTTTTTCATTAGAAAAAATTATTTCAGGGGCTTCATTTGGAATTTCTCCTATTTGAAATGTGCATTTTTTTTCAATAAAACCCTTTTCAACATCTATTAGTTCAACTAAAAATCTCCACATCTTCATATAGTCAAAAACGTAAAGAAGTTTATCCATTTTTTCAGTTAATAAACTATTTAATTTTATATTTTCCATACTTGGCGTATGCTCTTCAAAAGAGAATAGGGGAATTTCTTCAATTAGTTCTAATTCATTATCGACAGTGTAAAATGAAGCGAGTTCTTTATTGTCAAGACCAAAAACTTCAATAATGAAATGATGTAAATCACTTAATACAATGTCTGAGTTAATTTCAATTTCTCTAACTACATCTTCTTTTGATTCTAAAGTAATTCTTAAACAAAATTTCATTTTTTTTCGATATTTAATTCTGTAGCTTTTTTTTCTAAAAAAATTAAAGCATCTTGCTTATTGTTTTTTACTAAACCATCTAGAATAGCATCTTTAATTAATTTTTTTAAATCTCCAATTTGTTTTCCAGATTTTATTTTAAATAGCTGCATAATCTCATTTCCATCAACTGGTGGTTGAAAATTTCTTATTCTGTCTTTTTCTTCAACCTCTTTCAGTTTTTTTCTTACAAGTTTGAAATTAGCTAAATATTTTTTGACTTTATTTGGATTTTTTGATGTAATGTCAGCATCACACAACATCATTAATTTATCTATATCGTCTCCAGCATCAAATAATAATCTTCTTACAGCAGAATCAGTAACAATATCTTGTGCAAGTACAATTGGACGTAGGTGTAGAGCTACCATTTTTTTTACAAATTCCATTTTATGGTTAAGAGGGAGTTTTAATTTTTTAAAAATTCCTTTTACCATTTTACTTCCAATAAATTCATGAGCATGAAATGTCCATCCAATTCCTTCTTCATATTTTTTTGTTTGTGGCTTTGCAATATCATGTAAAATAGCAGCCCATCGTAACCATAGATCGTCTGAATTCTTACAAATATTATCTAAAACTTCCAATGTGTGAAAGAAGTTATCTTTATGAGAATGATTATTAATCTTTTCTACTCCTTGTAATTTACACATTTCATTAAAAAATTGATGTAGTAAATTTGTATTAAATAATAACTTAAAACCATTAGATGGTTTATCACACATTATTATTTTATTTAGTTCATCTGTAATTCTTTCCTTTGAAATTATTTCTAATCTTTCGGCATTATTCTTTATAGCTTTAAGTGTTTTGTTTTCAATATTAAAATTGAGTTGATTAGCAAATCTTATTGCTCTCATCATTCTTAAAGGATCGTCACTAAATGTTGTGTTCGGATCTAATGGTGTTTTGATAATTTTATTTTTTAGATCTTCTTTTCCATTAAATGGATCAAGAAAATTTCCAAAATTTTCACTATTAAGTTGAATAGCCATTGCATTTATAGTAAAATCTCTTCTGTTTTGATCATCTTCTAAGGTTCCATCTTCCACTATAGGTTTTCTTGAATCTCTTCTATAAGATTCTTTTCTCGCTCCTACAAATTCATAGTTTTCTCCTTTAAATGAAATCATGGCTGTACCAAAGTTTTTAAAGATTTTAAGAGTAGCACTATTTCCTAATTCTTCTGCTATATTTTCTGCTAAAGTTATTCCGCTTCCTATACAAACAAAATCTATATCTTCAACTTCTCTTTTTCTTTCAAGTAATAAGTCTCTAACCCATCCTCCTACTACAAATGTTGGGTAGTTAAGGCTGTCAGCAATTTCAGAGACAGTTTTAAATATAGGCTTATTAAGTTCTTCTTTGAATTCCACTATCTTATTTTTTGAATTTTACCGTCTTCACAGATTTTAATAATTGATGATGGCCTATCCATTATTTCATTCTGACGTAAATTTACTACATAATCTACATTGTCTTTTAATTCTTTATTAATCTCTTTAAATGATTTTGGATTATCTCCTCCACTAATATTGGCAGATGTAGAAACAATAGGTTGTCCTAATGAACTTATTATTTTCTTACAAAACTCATCATTTGGCAATCTAATTGCAGCACTACCATCATTTGCGATAGCATGTTTAGAAATATTTTTTACGTTATCAAAAATAACTGTAGTTGGTTTTTTGGAGTGAATATGTTCGTATGAATCTGGAGAAATTTGATCAATTAGTCTATATAGATTAGCATATTCAGCTATTAAAATAATAAGCGCCTTACTTTTAGACCGTCTTTTTAGCTCATATATTTTTTTAACAGCTTTTTCATTGGTTGCATCACATCCAATACCCCATACGGTATCTGTTGGATATAGTATGATACCGCCTTTTTTTAAAGTTTCAACACAATTTTTAATTTCTTCTTCCATTATAATGAACTATATATTTTCATTAAATTAATTGCAATTGTTTCATCGTTAAATTTTTGTGCATGTCTGTGACCTTCTTCTATCATTTTATCTTTAAGATTTTGATCTTGTTCAATTTTAATAATTGCATCTGAAATTGAATCAATTGATAATGGATCAATGTAGAATGAATTTTTTCCACCTGCCTCACTAAAACAACCTCCCTTTGAAGTAATAACAGGGATTTGACTATTTAAAGCTTCTAAAATTGGGATTCCAAATCCTTCAAATATTGATGGGTATATCATCATTTCAGCTTTTTGATAAATACATGACATTTCAAATAAATCTAAACCAGAAAGTATTTTAACTCTTTTTTCAAGCTTGTTGTGATGAATAAAATCTAAACATTTCTTTTTGTATGATAAACCATCACCAATAATAACTAAATTCCTTTCAGGAAGATTTTTTAATACTTTTAGTAATGTCAAAAGATTCTTTCTTTCCTCTATTGAACTCACGTACAAAAGATAGTTGTCAAACAGGCTATATTTATTTTTAATATTTGAAATTTCGTCTTCACTTTTTTTTGTTTTAAATTCCTGATTGCATCCTTGATATACTACTTCAATTTTGTCTTGATTAATATTGAAAAATTCAATTATATCACTTTTAGTTTGCTTGCTAACAGCAATAATTTTATCAGCTCTTTCACATGCAGATCTAAATTTTTTATCATAAATTTTTCTATCAATTTTTGTAAACAGTTTAGGGTATCTAAGATAAATAAGATCATGTATAGTAACCACTGTTTTAATATTAGTCTTTTCAATTCCAATGGGTAACTCATGACTAAGCCCATGAAATATATCAATCTTATGTTTAATAATGTCTCGAACTATATTTTTTGATCTCCATAATGATTTAAATGTTTTGTCGAAAAAATTATTAGGGCTAACAGTATGAATATTTTCTTTTTTATTTATGAAATCTAATCTTTTGTTAAGCTTTGAGTTAGGAGTAAATAAATAATATTGATTTTTAGGATAAAATTTTTCTAGTATTCTAATGGTATCTCTAGAATAGTTCCCAAGTCCAGTAAAATTTGAAAAAGCTCTTTTTGCATCAAAACCTATACGCATTACACTGACACATTATAGGTTCTTAATGCATCATTTAATGAAGTCTTTTTATCTGTACTCTCTTTTCTTTTACCAATAATTAAGGCGCATGGGACTGAATATTCACCTGCTGGAAAATCTTTTTTTAATGATCCAGGTATAACTACTGATCTTGATGGGATAATACCTTTATATTCAATTGATTCTTTACCACTTACATCAATTATTTTAGTTGATGCAGTTAAAACTACATTTGCACCAAGAACAGCTTCTTGTTCAATTTTTACCCCTTCAACAACAATTGATCTCGATCCAATAAAAACATTATCTTCAATAATTACTGGAGCAGCTTGAATTGGTTCTAAAACACCTCCAATTCCAACTCCACCAGAAAGATGTACATTTTTACCTATCTGAGCACAAGAGCCAACGGTTGCCCATGTATCAACCATAGTTCCTGAATCAACATAAGCGCCAATATTGATATATGATGGCATCATTATAACTCCACTTGCAATAAATGCTCCATATCTAGCAACGGCATGAGGTACAACACGAACACCAAGATCTTTATAGTTGGATTTTAGTTTCATTTTATCATGAAACTCAAGAGGACCAACTTCTATGGTCTCCATTTTTTGAATTGGGAAGTAAAGAATTATGGCTTTTTTTACCCAATCATTTACTTGCCAAACAGACTCTAATTTTTCAGCAACACGCAATCTTCCTTTATCAACTTCTTCTATAATTTGATGAATTGTTTGTTGAGTTTTTTCATCTTTTAGAAGCTCTCTGTCTTCCCATACATTATTTATTGATTCTATCCATTGCTTTTTCATAAAAGCAAATATACTTTAATCTAGATTTATTACTTGATATTTTCTTCTTTTTTTGCTAAATTTGTATGGAATAAGTTCAAGTTATTATGAAGAAAATTTATCTATTATTTATATTAATTTTTTTAAATTTTTCTAGTTATTCTCAAACTGGAATGTTAAATGGAACAGGCTATGCACCAAATTTTTCGGTAACTGATATTAATGGTACATCCCATACTTTATATGATGTTTTAGATAGTGGATATGTTATGGTGCTTGAACTTTTAAGTGTTACTTGTGGACATTGTATTGCTTATGCTCCTGGAACTGAAAACTCATATCAAACCAATGGTCCAAATGGTACAAATGTTGCTCGTTTTCTTGGTTTAGAGGTTAATTCTTCTACAGATAGTGCGGCCATTGCCAATTTTATGTCAACTTATGGTGTTACAATGCCTATTGCAGATAATGTATCTCCAGTTGGTATTAATTACCAACTTTATTATACTCCAAGCTATTTTGTAGTATACCCGGACAGATCTTATACAACACTATGTCCAATGTATTGTGTAACTACAAGTTCTTATTCTACAATCGAAAATCAATTAAATACAGCCATTGCTGCATGGACACCACCAGTTTCAGGATGTATGGATTCCCTTGCGTTTAATTACGATCCATTGGCAACAATAGATGACTCATCATGTTATTATTGCAACCCAGTAGATACGGTTCCAACAAACTTAAATACAAATTGGGTTACCAATACAAAAGCTCAAGTATCGTGGGATAATATGAATGATTCATGTAATATGGTTTGGAAATATTATCTAAGATATAGAGAAGTTAATCAAAATCCACCATTTGGATCCTCATTAGATTTTGATGGGACTAGTGATCATGTTGTTATACCAAATGATTCTCTTTACAATTTCACTAATTCATTTACAATTCAGGCAAGATTCAAAGCCGATACTTGGCTAAGTAACAATGGTGGCCATGAAGCATTAGTTTCAAACTTTGGTAATAATGGTTCGTCTACAAGTGGTTTTGAACTTGCTATTGAAAATAATTACAGCAGTAATGGTTTGAAGTTTTCAGTTTCTACTAATGCTGGTAATACTGGAGAACATACTTTAATTTATTATCCATCTCCTTCCTATTCTACTGGACAGTGGTATGATTATGTAGTAACATATGACAATGGGATTCTTAAAATGTATTTGGATGGTATTTTTGTAAATTCTCAAACAATTCCAGGTACATTAGTTTCATCAACCTACGATTTAGTTATCGGTGCTAGATCTGAAGATTTAACAGGTATTACTGGAAATTCAACATTTTTTGATGGTAAAATTGATGAAGTTAATATTTGGAATACTGCATTAAATCCAAACCAAATTAGTGAATTACATACTTGCTCTCCTTTAATTAACAGTCCAGGTCTTATTGGAAAATGGGATTTTAATGAGGGAAGTGGAAATATAGCATATGATTTAGTTAATTCTAATAACGGTACAGTTAATGGGGCTAATTATTCAACA